>CALWTH010000045.1 GCA_944384405.1 uncultured Clostridia bacterium | reverse complement strand
TATTAGGTTTTGGCTTGTAATTGCATTAAGCAAAATGGTATGCACATCATAAAGCGATGAAGTGTCTGTTATATCCTTTTGTGCAAGTTGATAATTTTTTTGTGGTATGCACTTTATTGTGTCATTTACCGTAACTGCAACCACAACATCACGAGCAAAGGCCTCTGCCTCATCAATTTCTTCATATACCAATTCATTAGAACCAGTGATGACGCTTTTTCTTGCACTTTTATATTGCTTTTTGATTTGAGTAAGTTCTTCTTTAACAACTCCAAGTTGAAGGCGTTTTGAATTATAGATTTTGGTTAGTTCTTCAATCTTCTTTTTTAATTCTTTAAGCTCTTGTTCAATTTTTTCAACTTCCAAGTTAACAAGTCGTGCAAGTCGCATATCAAGTATTGCCTGTGCTTGCTTTTCACTCAAATTAAACTTGTCACGAAGGCGTTGCTTTGCTTCGGCAGTTGTCTTACTTGTCTTAATTATTTTGACGACTTGGTCGATGTTTTTAATTGCAATTAAAAGCCCTTCTAATATGTGCGCTCTATCTTTGCACTGGTCAAGTTCAAACTTTGTGCGTCTGAAGATAACTTCACGCTGATATTCAACATAGTATGAAATTATTTCCATGAGTCCCATTTGCTTTGGCTTGCCGTCTGCAATTGCTACCATGTTTATGCCATAACTTGTCTGCATGCCTGTCGCTTTGTAAAGATAGTCCAAAATTGCCTTGGCATTTGCGTCTTTTTTGAGCTTTATGACTGCGCGCATACCATTTTTATCACTTTCATCGCGAATTTCACTTATTGCTGAAAGCTTGTCTTTATTTTCTTCTTTGAGTTGTGCTATTTTTTGTAAAAGTGCAACTTTATTTGTTTGATATGGTAGTGAAGTTATCACTATTGACTGTTTGTCGCCGTCTGTTTCAATATTTACCGTTGCACGAATTGTGACTTTGCCTTTTCCTGTTCTGTATGCGTTGACTAAATCTTCACCAACTATAAGCTGACCACCTGTTGGAAAATCTGGCGCTTTTATATAGTGCATCATCTCTTCAAGTTTTATTGTTGGTTTATTGATGTATGCAATTACACCATCACAAACTTCTGCAAAGTTGTGTGGAGGAATGTTTGTTGCAACGCCAACTGCAATACCTGACGCTCCGTTTACCAAAAGATTTGGAAATCTTCCCGGCAACATATCCGGCTCTTTTAGTGTGTCATCAAAGTTAAGAGAAAAATGCACTGTGTTTTTGTCTATATCTCTTAAAAGTTCCATTGCAAGTGGTGCAAGCCTTGCCTCTGTGTAACGCATAGCTGCTGCACTGTCTCCGTCAATTGAACCAAAGTTGCCATGACCATCAACAAGGACTTCGCTCATTGAAAATGGCTGCGCCATACGCACCATGGCATCATAAACTGAACTGTCACCATGTGGGTGATATTTACCCATGCAATCACCAACAATTCTTGCCGACTTTCTGTATGGTTTATCTGGTTCAAGTCCAAGTTCAAGCATACTGTATAGTATTCTTCTTTGAACAGGTTTAAGTCCATCTTCAACGCGTGGTAAAGCCCTATCCATAACAACGTGTTCTGTGTATGGAATCATAGAGTCATGAAGCACATCTTCAAGTGACTTAAATATCAGCCCTTTTGTGCCCTCGCCGTTTGAATTATTGTTTTCTATTTCTTCGTGTTTTTTCACATTATCTTCCTTTATGTAATTTTGTTCGACTTGCAAAACAGCATGCTTTTTGTCATCTTCGT
The DNA here is from genome assembly GCA_944384405.1 of uncultured Clostridia bacterium. Lineage (GTDB taxonomy): Bacteria > Bacillota > Clostridia > Christensenellales > UBA1242 > UBA5893. The sequence goes on along the minus strand of CALWTH010000045.1, from coordinate 3,506 downwards.
CATCGCTTTGTTGATTTTGCTCACCGGTATGACTGTTTTTTAATTCTATTTTTGAATGTTGCTCATATGCTGATGTTTGCTTTTTTGTTGATTTTTCTTCTTCTATTTTTTTTGTTCTTGGTGTTGTTTGCTCACTTTTTATTTCGCTTATACCAATTTGTCCGTCAAGCACAACATCAGGCAATTGCTCTTCTTCTGGCTCGGGATATTCTAGTTCGTCATAGCATATCTGACCCGGCACTACGAGAGGAATATCTTCTTCATCGTCCATAGTGTCTCCTAACTAAATTGCTCACCAAATTTATCTTCTCTATTAAAGTTGGCATGAAGTGCAATGTATGCCTTTCTTGCTTCAATATTGTCACCCATCCAAGTTGTGACCATCTTTTCTGCCTCAGCCGCATCATCAATAGTGACTTCAACAAGTGTACGCTTTTTTGGATCCATAGTGGTTTCCCAAAGCTGTTCTGGGTTCATTTCACCAAGACCTTTATAACGCTGAATCTGATAGCCTTTTCCTGCACGTTTTATTGCTTCTGGAAGTTCATAATCAGAATAAACATATTCTTCATAGTTTTTCTTGTAGACTTTGTAAAGTGGTGGAAGTCCAATAAACACGTGACCATCGGTTATTAAATCACGCATATATCTGAAAAAGAATGTCAAAAGTATTGCACGAATGTGTGCACCATCTTGGTCGGCATCTGACAATATGATAACTTTGTGATATCTAAGATTACTTGCGTCATAATCTTCACCAATACCTGTTTCAAGTGCGCTTATTATTGTCCTTATCTCTTCGTTTGCAAGCACTTGGTCAATACGCTTCTTTTCGGCGTTTAGTGGCTTACCTTTGAGTGGCAATATGGCTTGGAACATTCTATCTCTGCCCTGTTTTGCGCTACCACCTGCCGAATCACCCTCGACTATGAAAAGTTCGCTCTTTTCGCCTTTTCTTGAAGTGCATGCTGCAAGTTTGCCAACAAGGTTAAAGTTGTCTGCATTTTTCGTTGCACGAGATATCTCTTTTGCTCGCCTTGCCGCCTCACGAGTCTTGGCTGCTCCTTTGGCTTTTTCAAGCACAACATTCGCCATCTTTTCAAAATCTTTGGATTTTAAAATTTTGCTAAGCTCAATTGTCGTCAACCTTTCAACTTCTGTCTTTGCCTCTGGGTTTCCTAGTTTTGTCTTTGTTTGACCTTCAAACTCCACATTGTGCATCTTCACTGCAATAACGCAAGATATACCTTCGCGGAAATCTTCTCCAATAAAGTTTTGATCTTTGTCTTTCAAAAATCCTGATGATCGAGCGTAATCATTGAACACCTTTGTCCATGCAGTTTTGAATCCTGTTTCGTGTGTTCCGCCCTCGGTGGTCGGTATGTTATTTACATAACTAAATGTATTTTCGGTGTAGGAATCTGTGTATTCAACTGCGACTTCAAGTTTAAGTATGTCGCTTTCAGCAGAAAAATACATTGGAGTTGAAAATAGTTTTGTTTTTCCCTCGTCAATATATGAAATAAAGTCTTTTATTCCACCTTCATAGTGGTACTTAACATCTTTGTCTGTGCGTTTGTCATAAAGCTCAATTTTGAGACCTTTATTCAAAAATGCAAGTTCTCGAATACGGCGGTTAATTACGTCAAAAGAAAACGTAATGTCTCCAAACATACGCTTGTCAGGCAAAAAACTCACCGTTGAGCCTTGTTTTGTTGTTGCTCCGATATCTTTTAGTTGACTAAGTGGCACACCGCTTTTAAGTTTTCCATCTATTTCACGGCTTGAAAATTCCATCACATATCTTCTGCCATTTCTATCAACTTCAACTTTAAGCCATTCACTGAGTGCGTTTGTTACCGATGCACCAACGCCGTGAAGTCCACCTGAATAACTATAATTTTTATTGTTGAATTTTCCGCCTGCATGGAGCTGAGTAAACACGACTTCAACCCCAGATTTTTTTAGTGTTGGGTGCATATCCACAGGTATACCACGACCATTATCCGAAACAGTTGCACTGCCATCGGTGTTTAATGTGATTGTAATTGTGTCACCATAGCCGTTTGAAATTTCATCAATACTATTGTCCACAATTTCCCACAAAAGATGATGAAAGCCTTTTGGACCTGTTGTTCCGATGTACATTCCTGGGCGAAGTCTGACAGCATCAAGCCCTTCCAAAACAACTATGTCTTTTGAACCGTAAGAAGAATTATCCATGTATTTGCCTCAATTAAATAATTTTATATTATTAGAATAAAACAATTTTGAAAAAAAGTAAAGTTTTAATTTTATTCACTTTTATATTTTTGCAATAAAATACAAATAAAATACATAAAATATGCTTGGAGAGTATATGAAAACTATTGTTCTTTGTGGTGGTGGCACTGCTGGGCATATTATGCCACATATAGCACTTCTGCCCGAACTTAAAAAACATTTTGATAAAATATATTACATAGGCACAAACGGTATGGAAAAAGATATTGTCAAAAAGTATGGTATTGAATTTTTTGAAATTGACACGCCTAAATTCAATAGAAAATTATCTATAAAAACATTGTCCATACCATTTAAACTTTTAAAAAGTATTTCTGCGTGCAAAAAAATATTAAAAAAACTTAATCCGTCTGTCATATTTTCAAAAGGCGGATATGTTTCTATTCCCGTCGCCATCGCCGGCAAAAAACTAAAAATTCCAGTTGTAAGCCATGAAAGTGACTTAAGTATGGGACTTGCAAACAAGATAATATACAAATATTGCAAAGTTATGTGCACTGCTTTTGAAAAAACTGCTGAAAGCAAAAGTAAATGCGTTTTCACCGGCATTCCGATTAGAGAAGAATTAAAGTTTGGTGATAAAAATAAAGTTTTAAATCAATTTGAACATGATAAAAATTTGCCTACAATTTTAATTATTGGTGGAAGTCTTGGTGCAAAAGCGATAAACGAAGTGATAGCAAAAAATTTAGTTAAACTTACAAAAAGATATAACGTAATTCATATAGTTGGTAAAAGTGGTGAAGAAAAGAAAACAAAAAATTATTTGGCTGTAAAGTTTGCAAGTAACATAGGTGACTTTTTTGCTGCTGCTGATATGTGCGCTTCAAGAAGTGGTGCAAATGCTATTTTTGAACTTATGACAATATTAAAGCCTATGCTACTTATTCCCCTGCCAAAAGGTGCATCACGTGGTGACCAAGTTGAAAACGCAAAACTTCTTGAAAGTAAAAAACTCGCACATGTGCTTTTGCAAGAAAATTTGAATGGTGACACACTTATAACCGAAATTGACAATGTACTTAAACACAAAGATGAACTTATAAAAAATTTAGGCAAGCAAGACACTCTAAACGCAACTGAGAAAATAGTTGATATACTTATTAAATTGGCAAAGTAGTATAATTACCAATAAAGATTTGCAAGATATGGATATCCGTCATTTATGTTTGCATTAACCTTAAATACAGGTCCGCCATCTTTGGAGACTATGTCCGTTTTAA
>CALWTH010000044.1 GCA_944384405.1 uncultured Clostridia bacterium | reverse complement strand
GCATCAATGATGTATAGCTTTGCCTTGTGCTTTTTCAAATTGTCTAAAAATTCACGAGGGAGCATTTTTGCAAGTTCATCGCCATAAAGTTTGGTGTTTAAAAGAACAATTCCGTTGTCTTTAAGCGAAGATATAATGTCATACCTTGCAAGGAATGTGAAGTTATGAATTGCGATGAAATCGTGTTTTTTAGGCTTGTATGCTCGGCTTATTGGGTGGTCAGAAATTCTTAAATATGAAGTTGTTAAACTTCCAGATTTTTTGGAGTCATATTCAAAAAAGGCTTGAACATATTTGTTTGTTTTTTCTCCTATTATCTTTATGCTGTTTTTGTTTGCACTGACAGTGCCATCAGAGCCTAGGCCATAGAATTTCAATTCGTAGCATTTTTCGTTGATATCAAAGTCGGTAAGTGGCAGTGAGGTGTGTGAAACATCGTCATCAATGCCGACTGTAAAATGGTTTTTGCTGTCTTTTTGTTTTAGGTTTTCAAAAACTGCACTGACGCAAGAAATATCAAATTCTTTTCCTCCAAGTCCGTATCTTCCGCCATAGACTTTACAATTTACATTATTTTGATTTATTGCAGAAACAACATCAAGCATAAGTGGTTCGCCAACACTTCCACACTCTTTTGTTCTGTCAAGAACTGCAATCTTTTCAACAGTTTTTGGTAATTTTGAAATAAATTGTTTATCAAAAAATGGTCTATAAATTCTAACATTTATTGCACCGATTTTTTCGCCTTTACTTACAAAATATTCAACGTATTCTTTGATTGTTGACGATGAACTTCCCATTGAAACAACTACATACTTTGCATCTTTCGCACCAACATATTCAAACGCTTCGTAGTGTCTTTTTGTTATTTTTTCAATGTCTGAAAATGTCTGTTCTGCATGCTTTTCAACATCTCTATAAAGTAAGTTGGAACGCTCACGATTTTGAAAGTATACATCAGGATTTTGTGATGTGCCACGAGCGATAGGTGATAGTGGAGTTAGTGCAGATTTTTTAAACTCGAAGTACTCTTTGTAAGGGAATATGCTTTTTATGTCTTCTAGTGTCATTGTTTCAATTTTTTGCATTTCATGGCTTGTTCGAAATCCATCAAAAAAGTGCAAAAATGGCAAACTGCATTTAAGCGTCATTATATGCGAAAAAAGTGCCATATCATAACACTCTTGCACGTCTTTTGAACACACCATACAAAAGCCTGTGCTTCTTGTTGCCATAACATCACTGTGGTCACCAAATATACTTAGTGCGTGAGTTGCTAAAGCACGAGCAGAAACATGCAAAACGGCGGGTAGACATTGTCCTGCAATTTTATACATATTTGGTATCATCAAAAGTAGTCCTTGACTTGATGTAAAAGATGTTGCAAGGCTGCCAGTTTGAACAAGCCCATGAAGCGCCCCAGCTGCTCCGCCTTCTGACTGCATTTGTTTGACAAGCACTTCTTGACCAAATATGTTTTGTCTTCCATTTGAAGACCATTGGTCAACAAGTTCTGCCATGGTTGATGAAGGAGTTATTGGATAAATAACAGCAACATCTGTGAAGTTGTACGCCATATCAGCACAAGCGGTGTTGCCGTCAACTATTTTTGTATTTTTATCTGACATATTTTCTCCTAAATATATTATGTGAAATTCACTGCAAGTTTAACACAATTGTGGTGATGTGTAAAACATTTTACAAAAGCGTTATTTTGTTTTAATATAATAATATGAGAAGAATATTAATTTGTTTTACATACAAAGGTACGGCATATTCAGGGCTTGCATGTCAGCCAGGGAAAGATACAATTCAAAAACGAATAGAAGATGCACTTTTTCAGGTGACTAGGCAAAAAATCAAAATATACCCAAGTGGTAGAACCGATGCACAAGTTCATGCTCTTAAACAATATGCTCATTTGGACACTGACGCCAGTATTTCTTGTGATAAACTTGTCTTAGCACTTAACACATATTTGCCAAATGATATAAGAATTTTATCAGCAAAAGAAGTGGATTTAAGTTTTGATGCAAGAAAGAGTGCAAAACTAAAAACATATCAATACATTGTTTCAACTGCAAAAATAACAAGCCCTTTTGTTTTTGACTATGTTTGTGAGAAAAAACATGATTATGACATAAGTGTGCTTAATTCAATAAAATCAAAGATAGAAGGAACGCATAACTTTAAAGCGTTTTGTGCTTCACGCTCAGGCAGAACAAATTTTGTCAGAACAGTCGAGAGCATAAACATAACAAAAAAAGATGATTTAATTTTTTTCAAAATCACAGGAAATGGATTTTTATACAATATGGTGCGAATCATTGTTGGAACAATTTTGGACATTGCTGACAAAACAATACCAATAGAAAATATAGATAAAATGTTTGAAACAGGTGAGCGTAAGTTTGGTGGTCGAACACTTTGTGGCAAGGGACTTATGCTGCTTGACGTAAAATATTTATGAATATTTATGCAAAAAACAAAATAATTATGCACAAGAAAAAGTGCTAAAATTTTGTTCTTAAAATTGGAAAATATGCTTGACAATTTATAAGGGATATAATAGAATATCATTGTCTTTTGTTAAGGCATATTTTTTTGTAATGTTAGCCCCTTCGAAAAAGTTTGTCTTAAAATTAAAGGTATCACACAATTTTTTGGAGGAAATTTAGTTAAATGAAAACATTTATGCAAAAACCAG
>CALWTH010000043.1 GCA_944384405.1 uncultured Clostridia bacterium | reverse complement strand
GATCATCTATCTAGTTGCAATGTCTCCACTGCAATCAAGCGGTGTTTTTAAAAGACGATGCGAACAACATATTGTCTTTTTTAACCTTGCCTCGGGTGGGGTTTACAATGCCACGCTTGTTACCAAGCATGCGGTGGTCTCTTACACCGCCTTTTCAACCTTACTCAATAATGAGCGGTACGCTTTCTGTTGCACTTTCCTTAAAGTCGCCTTCACCAGCAGTTAACTGGCACCCTGTTCTGTGAGGCTCGGACTTTCCTCATTATGACCATAACAGTCATACTGCGATCATCTGGCTAGCTACCATATTAATATTACACATTTTTAATTTTTTGTCAACATCAGCCGACAACAAAAATTGGCTTGACATTGTTGTTTTTTCTGTCTTTAATAAACGCCTGCATAATCCCATCAGCTGATATTTTGACTGATACTCCATATTTTGCAAGAGTTTTTGCAGCGGCAAGTCTACCACCTCCAGATGAGCCTGCCTCAATTTGAATAATTGCTCCTATTGCAATAATTGTTCCGTCATAATCTATTATTGTTGCGCCATCAATTGCAATAAGTTCTTGCCTTAGTTTTCTATTTAGCTCTTGAAATTTTTGACCAGCTATACACTGCTTTAACGCATTTGCTTTAGTAAGTTCATTAGTTTTAATATATTCTTGGTATGTTATATCTTCCTCAATAGGTGGTTTTTTATCTAAATTATACAGTTTGTGAGCCTCATCTAAAAGTTGTTGTTTTTTGATGTTAAAGTACTTTTCGTCCATTATATCATTTATATCAATATGCGTCAGTGCATTTTCAAGTTCATCTTTATTGACGAAAGCAAGACAACCGCCGCTACCTTCAAACGAACAATCTAGCGCAGTAAAGTAAATTGCTTTTCTTATTTCTTTTATTGTGTGTGTTGTTCTGTTAGAAAGAAGTTGGATTATCTCATCGTGATAATAACTGCACCACACACCACGCTTTTTGCAATACATAAGTTCGTGATTTTTGAATATTAGAATTTCTCCGCCCTCTTGCAAAATCACGCCAATACGTTTTTCATTACAATATTTGGCAACACCAATATAATCGTAAGGAGCAATTGTGGGAACAAATCTTAGTTTTTCAAACATCACATGCCCCAATAAATAACCTTCTTTATCAATTTCTATGCAACTTTGAACACCATTAGAAATCACTGTAAAAAAGTCTTTTTTAAATAAATTAGAATAATAAAGTGTTTCAGAACGCTCTTGACAATTGTTGTATTCATTAATAACTATACCAAAACTTATTCTTTTCCCTTCATAAGTCTTTCTTGCACATCTATCAAGCTCTTGAATAACGCCAAGCAAAACATTACTTGAAACTTCTGTTAAGGAGTTACAAATTGCCTTTTCCATTGCAAGTGTTTGCAACCTTTGCTTATATGTTTCGTCTTCAATTTCGTAGTCATTGATTTTGTCCAGCTCAGCAATTATGGCGTGCATAAGCTCAATATCCATATTCTTAAAAGGTTGACTACGCTTAATAATAAGACGATATTCGTCTTCTTTGTGTGGTTTGACAAGCATTGTTCCACCAGCACCTTGTGCAACTTCACTGTCACGAATAGTCGAAACATCTTCGCCAGCAATGTGTGAACCTGTAAATAGTGGCAAAATTAATTCTTCAACATATTTAATAAAAACTTCTTTAGTCATCGCGATCCTTTTATTTAATGATATATTATTTATTTATAAAAAACAATAATTTTTTAAAAAAAAATAAAATTTAAAATATATCTCCCATATTTTGTTTAATTATTCCAAGTGCTTTTGTTTCAATTCTTGAAATATATGACCTTGAAATTCCCAATTTTTCGGCGACTTCCCGTTGCGTTAGTGCTGGTGTTCCATTTATACCATATCTCATTTTAATTATTTTTGCTTCTCTTTCCGTCAAATGTTTATCAATAATATCAATTATTTTTTCTGTTAAAATATTATTTTCAACAACTTTAAATACTTCTTCTTCACCTGATGGTATAATATCCGCAAGTTCAATATCGTTTCCGTCTTTATCTTGCCCCAAACTTTCTTCAAGTGAAAAAACTTTTTTATGTTTTTTATTAAGCCTAAGTAGCATAAGTATTTCATTTTCTATGCATCTTGCTGCATAAGTTGAAAGTTGAGTTCCTTTTCCATATTCAAACGAGTTTATTGCCTTAATAAGACCAATTGAACCTACCGAAATTAAATCATCTGCTTCCCCACTGCCAGAATATTTTTTAACTATGTGTGCCACAAGTCTTAAATTGTGATTAATAAGCTTATCACGAGCAGCCATGTCTCCTTTTTTAAATTTTTCGAAACACTGGCGTTCCTCCTCGCTTGTCAAAGGTTTTGGGAAGCCTTGTGCGTTGTTGATATATGACGAGAACATTAAAATCTTGTTCATAAACAACACAAAATTTTCAAATATCATATAATCTCCTTTGAGATTATTTATATGTTGAATTGTGTCGAATTTTGCTTGTACAATAAAAAAAAGACTGCGGTGTTTCCACAGTCTTTCAGACTGTCGAAAAACTGCGTGACCGAAAAATTTTGCAAAATTTTTCTTGCTTTGTTTACTGCAAAACGCCCAAAAACAGTCATTTAGGTAACTAAACTCCTGCTTTTGGGCATTTTGCGAGCCTCGCCTCACTTGTTTTTCGGCAGTCTGATTATTTGTCTACACACTGAAAGACTGCGGTGTTTCCACAGTCTTAATTTTTATTTATTTTACTCGTTGGAAGTATCTGAACTATCAGCATCACCATCAGAACTTGCCTTTTTAAGTTCTTCAATCTTAGCATTTGTTTCTTCAATATCAGCTTTAAGATTGTTGCTGTTTTCAACAAGAATATTATAAGTATTTTCAAGGATTGGAAGTCTATCTTTATTCTTATCCAAAATTTCTTCACAATGAGCAACACTTGCTTTAAGTCCGTCCAAAAGTTCTTGGTCTTCTTCGAGTTTTTTAGCTTTTTCTTCATCAATATCGCCAAAGTTGTTTACACCATACAAAACAACTCTTTGTTTAGCAACAATAGATTCTCTTCTGCGCAATTTCTTTTGATCATTTTCAAGACTCTTTCTAACTCTTGCAAGAGGTAAATACTCTTTTTTAACTGCCTTTAATTGCTTGTCGTTATCTTTAAGTCTTTGAGTCAATGTTTCAAGCCTTTGTTCATATTCTTCAAGAGTAAGATTTGCATCGCTTGCTTCGGTTTCAGCGTTTTCTTCGTTTAACTTGTCTTCAGCTTCTTGAGCTCTACGTCTGTATTCTTCAAGTTCAGCTTTTTGCTTTTCAAGTTCAGCTTCAAGTTCTTTTACGCGTTCATCATCAATAGGTGTTACTTCTTCAGCTTGTTCAGGCTTTTCTGTTTCTTCATCTTCGGTTGTTTCAACCTCTTCTGATGTTTCTTCAGTTTCCTCTGCCTCTGATTGCTCTTCAGCTTTTGGTTCTTCTACAATTTCTTCGTCTTCATCAAAGAAAATATCATCAAGATCGATATCATCACTGTCTTCTAAAGTTTCCTCAGTTTCTTCTGCTTCTTCTGCCTTTGGCTCTTCTTCCTTAACTTCTTCTTCTGGCTTTGTTGCTTGCTCTTGAGCTTTCTTTTGCTCTTCAATGAATTTTTCTCTTTCCAATCTAAATGCTTCTTCTTCAGCTTTTAGTTTAGCATAAGCCTCGTCAATATTTTGACCGTTAAGAGCAGCTTCTTCTTCATTTGCTTTTTGCAAATCAACATCTGTGTATTCTTGTGTTTGTTCTGGTTCAACATAATTTAGCTGTTGTGGTTGAGCCTGAGCCTGTGTTTGGGTATATGTAATCTGTTCAGGTTGAACCTCTGCCTCTTCATGTTTTTCTTTCTTTGCTCTTGATTCAGAGTCAAGCACATTGAGTAGTAAGTTTCCCAAGAATACAACAACAAAACCACCTACAACAATGATTCCGATTACTGCTAATACATTTAACAATACATCCAACATAATAATCTTTCCTTCCTTTTTAATTTTTTAAGTAATTTGCTTTAACAAATTGGTGGAGACGGCGAGAGTCGAACTCGCGTCCGAAAAAGCCTCACTGGACTTTTCTACGTGTGTAGTTTGTGCTTTAATTTCGTTTTTAAGTCTTCCACAAACAAAATACTTAATCACTAGCCAATTAGTAAGATTGAAAGCCTTGGCAAACTAACAAAATTTTGTGTCTAGTCCGATCTAGTCACCACGACACAAGGTGAATAGATAGCTAAATGCCATTAGGCAGCCATAGCTACGGCGTTATTGTTGTTTGCGTTTAAGCAATTTTCGTTTTTTAGGTAGAACGAAGCTACCACGCGCTTTGCATCAAGTGCTGTCTTCCCCGTCGAAACCAAAACGTCCCCGCTAACAACTCCCCTGTTCTCTTTCCATTGTTCTTTTAATTGCTTTTTGTTTGAGAACTTCGCGCTTATCATAAAGTTTTTTACCTTTGCAAGTTGCTATTTCCAACTTTACCAAACCATTTTTGACATAAACTTTAAGAGGAATGATGCTGTTACCTTTAAGTTTTTGCTCTTTTGAAATTTTACTAATTTCAATTTTGTTAAGAAGCAATTTTCTTGTCCTCAGAGTTGATGGAATGTAACTTGTTGCCTTTTCATATGGTTTAATATATGCATTTTTTAAAAAAACTTCATCATTTTTAACCGATATGAAAGCATCATTGATACTGATCCCGCCAGCCTTTACGGATTTGACTTCACTCCCTTTAAGTTCAATACCCGCCTCAAATGTGTCTAAGATAAAATAATTATGATAGGCTTTTTTGTTATTGCAAATTATCTTAATTGCATAGCCCATTATATCACCTCTTTTTATATTTTTCAATACCCTATTTGCAATTTTTTATATAAAAGTACAAAAAAAGTGCAAAATTTTTATATTTTCTTTATTTTGACAAAACAAAATCAACTTTACGTTCAGACAAATTGACATTTGCAACTTTGACTGTTACCTTGTCACCAAGACTATAAACATGAGAATTGCCTTTTAATTTTAATGATTTTTCAAAAAACAAATAATTATCTTGTGGAAGGTCTTCAATTTTGACAAGCCCCTCAACTGTGTTTTCGAGTTGGACATAAAATCCATAACTAGTTACACTACTTATTATTCCATCAAATTTTTCGCCTATATAATTTTTTATATACACTGCTTTAAACAAATCGTCAACATCACGCTCTGCTTCGTCAGCATTTTTTTCTGTTTCGCTTGAACGGAATGATGCATCAAGTACAAAATCTGATAGTTGTTCTTTTTGTGATTTTGTCAATTTAGCATGTAAACACTGCTTTATAATTCTATGAATACACAAATCTGGATATCTTCGTATTGGAGATGTAAAGTGACAATAATTTTCAAGACTTAACCCAAAATGTCCCAAGTTCTCATCTAGATATCTTGCTTTTTGCAATGACCTTAATATAACTTTATTCGCAATTTCTGAATAATCTTTATCTTTTGTGAGTTCAAGAAGTTTTTGAATATATTTTGGCGAAATTGTTTTCAGTTTTGGAACAACAACACCGAGTCCTTCCAAAAAGGTGCAAACATTATTAACTTTTTCCTGTACTGGTTTTTCATGAACTCTATACACAAAAGGAACATTTAAGTCAGAAAAATGTTTTGCAACAGTTTCATTTGCTATGATCATGAAATTTTCGATAAGTTTGTGTGCATCATTTCTTTCACGCTTACTTAAAAATGTCACATTAAAGTTTTCGTCAACTGCAATTTCACTTTCTGCAATATCGAGATCAAGAGCTCCATCTAAAGTCCTTCGTCTTTCAATTATCTTGCTTAGTTGATTCATGACTTTAAGATCTTCTTCAATATCAGATAATTTATCTATATGTTTACCACAAAGTGCATCATATGCTTCGTCATAAGTCAAACGATGGCATGATTTTATAACACTTTCATATATTTTATGTTCAACCACAATACCATCTTTATTTATCTTCATTTCAACTGAAAGAGTGTATCTATCTTGATTTTCATTTAATGAGCATATGCCATTTGAAAGTTGGACAGGAAGCATAGGAAGAACCATATTTGGAAAATAAACACTTGTTCCACGAATGTATGCCTCTTCATCAAGATGAGAACCAACTTTGACATATTCTCCAACGTCAGCGATATGCACACCAAGTACATAAAACTCACCTTGTTTTTCAATAGACACAGCATCGTCAAAATCTCGAGCATCAGCCCCATCAATTGTGAATATCTTTTTGTTTCTAAGGTCAACTCTTCCAGAAATTTTTGTTACTTTTTGTGGTATTTTTTGTGCTTCATCTTGCACACTTGATGGGAAAGTTTCATAAAGTCTATGCTCACGAATAATTCCAAGTTCAAGACTATATATGTCATCACTTGCGCCCAAGACTTCTACCACTTCACCAAAAACACGCTTGTTGTTCCTTTTTGTAATTTGTACAACCACACGTTGATTGTTTTTTGCGTTTTTTGTCAATTTTTGTGGCACAAATATTTCGATATCCAATTTTTTATTGTCTGGAACAACCAAAGCGTCTTTCTTATTAATATAAGTTATTGTACCAACCACTTTTGTATTGATATTCTCAAGAATAGAAACAACTTGACATTCTGTTGATTTTTCTGTGAAAGACACTATTTTTGCAAGTACCAAATCTCCATCGAGCGCACCTTTTAAAAAGTGCTTTGGAATGAAAAAATCAGGTAAATCTTTATTAAGTGGCATCAAAAAAGCATAGCCTTTTGTTGTACCTGCGATTTTCCCTTTTATATAATTTTTATCGGCAACTTTGTACTGTCCCCTTTTGTCTTCAAAAATTTCGCCACGTGAAAGCATGGCTTTTAAAAGTTCTCCAACTTGTTTTGGTGTTTTCGTAAACTTTCCAGCAAAGAATAACACCATGTCATTATATGATGCAAATTTTATATTGCCAGTTTTTAAAATTTCTAATATTTTTTGTTTCATAATGTTATTTTACCACAAAATTAGGTACTGTAACAACATTTTTTCTATATATTAGTAATCTTCAATAATTTTATTAAGTTCCATAAAGTCAGATGATGTAAGTATACCAACTGGAGCTTCGCCCATTTTTCCATTTTTAGTTAAAATAATACAAAGAAGTTTGCGATTTGTGAAAAACATATTCATAACATCTTCAATCGTGACATCTATACTAGCAACAGCATAATATTGAGTACCTTCTTGTTGAGTTACTATCTCCTCTATTGTTTTGTGAAGTAAGAACTCAGTATCATCTCCCCCTTCAAGCAAAAATTTTCCAAAAACATCAATTATTTTTTGTCCGTTCGCAACCCCAATCAACACTCCCTCTTTAAATACTGGGATATTTGAATAATGCGTCTGAGCCATAACTTCAATAGCTGTTTGCACAGGTACATCATATGAAATTGTAAACACATCATGGACACAATTTGTTTCTATAACTTTTGGCGGAGTGGTTATTAATCTTGCAATTTTTTCTATTTTTTCAGTTACGTCCTCGTGTGGCTCTGCAATTATAAACTTATCATTAGATTTATGGACAATTGCGTTTCTTAGTCTTCCAAAATCAATAAGATCATCTTCATATTTTCTCACAATGTGATTTTGAACTACTGCTTTTCTAATCATATCAGAAAAGCTCATACTGCGTTTAAAATTTAGTTGCACTCTAAGAGCATAATCAATTTTATTATATGCATCAATAAATCTAACTGCACTTGACTTTTGTTTTTCCATTTACACCTCATATTTAGTTTATTTGATTATAAAAAAAATTGCAAATGTTTAAAGCCTTTTTATTATTTTTTGTATTTTTACGTAATGCATAATTTTCAAGTCTTATATAAAAAATGTTCAATAGATTTTAAAAAAAATGTTGCAATTTTTTTGAAAATTATCTATACTAACTTTGCTGTGCTAAACGGGGAGTTAGTGGTTCCCTGAATCTACAATCCACTATATGTAGAGTTGACCAACTAACTGAGGTTTGTGCACATGTATTTGCAGTTTATTTAATTTATGTTGAAATCAATGTCTTGCGTAGTAAAACACTTGTGAACCATGTGAGGACCTGACGGTAGCAACATTAAGCTCGTGCTATATTGTCGCAAGGTAGCGTTGGTGGAGTAAATTATTTAAAATGCGGTATGTGTGAACTTATCGAATTAGTCGCACAGCTTTTTTTATTTTAATCACCTTTTTTCTCTTTTTCTTTAGCCTCAGCTTCAACATAAAGTCCAAGAGCGGAATAAATTTGTTTTTTGCAACTTTCACGATCAAAATCGTTTGAAACGAATATACTTGTAACTTTTATATTAAGTTTTGCCAAGATGTCCAACAAAAATGGATCTTGTTCATCTAGTTGTTCATCTCCATATGACTTGTCATATATATCAAGGACCAAAGCTACCGTCATGTTTGCTTCATGAAAAATTACATAATCAAGTGTTTTATCCGCTATAAGTCTAAAAATAGATTTATCACCATCTGGGATAAACAAATCAACAAGAGATACTTTTGGAACAACAACATACTGTTTTGGCAATATTAAGTTTAAATATTTCCAAAAAAGCACTTCTTTTCTAAGCATGTATGGTGATTTTACTCTCAAATGTACATTTTTAACAACTGCTTCTTTTGGAGCTATCTTTGATTTTCTAACTTTTTCTTTTTTAGGTTTATGAGGTTTGCTTTTTTCTTTTTTTATAAATTTATACGTATAGAATGCCCCAAGCAAAAGCAAAGCACATGCAACCACAATCATAATTACCATAATAACTCCTTTTAATGCCAATCAATTGGTGATTTGCCTAAACTTTTTAATATTTCATTTATTTTTGAAAAGTGTTTGCAACCGAAAAAGCCATTATATGCTGAAAGCGGACTTGGATGTGCTGCAGTTAAAATAAAATGTCTTTTGTTTGTTATGAGTGGTATAAACGCCTTTGCGTTGTTTCCCCACAAGACAAAAATGACAGGGTCTTCCCTTTCATTTAATTTTTTAACAATTTCATGAGTAAAGTTTTCCCAACCAATACCTTTGTGAGAATTGGCTTGCCCTTTTCTAACCGTAAGCACTGCGTTTAAAAGCAATACTCCCTGTTTCGCCCAACGACTAAGGTCGCCATTTTGAAAACAATCAATTCCGATATCACTTTTAATTTCTTTAAAAATATTGACAAGAGATGGTGGTAGTGCACATCCGTCTGGAACAGAAAAACTCATGCCCATTGCTTGACCAGGTTCATGATATGGGTCTTGCCCTATTATCACAACTTTTACTTCATCATATTTAACAAAATTTAATGCCGTAAAAACTTTTTCCATAGGAGGGTATATAGTGAACTTATTATACTCATCCGTTAATTTATTTTTCAAAGTCAAAAAATATGGCTTTGAAAATTCATCATTTAAAATATTATACCAATTTTTACATAGTTTAAGCATATTGTTTATATTATAACATAAATATAAAAATAGTCAAATTTCGACATACACATTTTATTTTCCAAATGTTGCAAATTATTTGCATAATGTTTTGTTGTATGATATATTAATTTTGAATAGGAGTTGAATATGACAATAATGGATTTGAATAAGAGTCTAGTAGGAACTCTATCCCTTTCTCCAATAAGCACAAATGAATGGGAGATAAATAGTGGTGCAACTTTTCAAAATGGAGATGAAATAAAAATTTATCTTGTTAATGACAAAAACAATTGGTACTTAACTGACAAAAAGGCAACTTTGAAATACATGAATGAAATGTATGATTTGAAAGCTGCTGATGTAAAATCTTGCATAAGTGCAGTTATTAAAATTTACGGATTTACAATAAAGGCCGGCTCCCTTGTTGCAAATGTTATTGATGAAGTGCAGTTTTCAACATTGTTATTCAATTACATTATGTGCATAGGACAACTAACAAATATGTATGTATTCTTTGATAAACCAGAGTAAAAAAAGAGCATGAATTTATGCTCATTTTTTATAGTTGATAATCATCATTTCCTTTTTGTTTGAGTTTTGATATGTTAATATGAATAGCATATCTGTCCCCATAATCATTGATATAAGATTTTAAATGATTTTTTGATATAAATTTATCATGTAAATATATGCTTTTTAAATTAGATTTTGCAATTGTTGAAACAATTTCGCCTGCATCTTCTTTGATTTTCATATCAAAAATGCTTTTATTAAGCAACAATGAACCAAAGCCCAAGCTTTTATATTGTTTTGAAATATGTATGAACTCTAATATATATGAATTTGTTTTGTCTATCTGACTATATATTGCATATCCAATAGGATTTCCTTCGTTGTACAAAACATAGACAAAATATTTTGTATCATCAAGAAAATTGTCCACAAACATATCATTTAATGCTTCTTTGTCTTTTTCATAATCATAAAAATCATCAGGGCTCGTGTCCTCGTCATTGTCATCAATAATTTCATAACTTGCAATTATTCTGCTACAATCATCGACTATATTCTTCATTGATTTTGAAAAATCTTTTGAACTGTACTTATGTAAACAGCATAATTTATCTTTATACACAACTTCCATAAAGACCTCTAGAATTATTATATCAAGAAAAAGATATTTTTCAATATTTATTTTTGTTATACGTTCCATTCATAACTGAAAATATCACTTTGATATCGTCATCTGTCGCTGCCTTGTTGTTGTGAATTTGCCCACATTTTGAACACTTGTATGTTATGATGTACCCCTTTTTATTAGATAGTTGACAAGAAACTGGTACCATTAAACCATGACAAGAATTTTGCCTATCCCCTGGCAAAATATCGACATGCTTACTGCATAAGCACTTTGGACAATGGTCACGCGATGTGTAACCAAGCTTACCAACTTTGCTTTTGCAATTTTCACAAACAAAACTATTATCATTTTTTGTAAACATTTTTGTCATATCTTAATAATATCACACACAAGTTTTTTAGTAAATATTTTTTGCAATTTTGTTGACAACAAAACACACTTATGATAATATAATAGTCGTCGCAAATAAATGCGGGTGTAGCTCAGTGGTAGAGCCCCAGCCTTCCAAGCTGGTTGCGAGGGTCCGATTCCCTTCACCCGCTCCACATGGGTTTGTAGCTCAGCTGGATAGAGCAGTGCCCTTCTAAGGCAAAGGTCG
>CALWTH010000042.1 GCA_944384405.1 uncultured Clostridia bacterium | reverse complement strand
CGACATCAATAGATGGTGTTACGGAATTGATATCAGACCGTGACGAACAAAGTTCATTGAACAATGTTGGTGGAGAGAATTTGCCACTGAGAGGTTCAGAACTCAACATAACATATGGGGCATATTCGAATGTTTCTGGACAAGAGAAGGCATACGTTCACTACATTGCAATACTTGTCACAAACTATGCTGAAGAAGAGATAAATGCAATACTTAACCTTGACACACTTCATGACTTAGTAGATTCAAATAGTATAATCTATACATATAGGACAATGGAAAATATACCAGCAAAAAGCGGTGAAACAAAGGGAGTTATGAGCTATGTGTTTGCACTTGGCTTAGACAATCCTGCACAGTCAGCAGATGTTGACTTCACAGGGGTTGAACTATCTGTCACACGTGGTAATCTTGACCAATACGCGACCGAAGGACTTGTATTTGAATATAGCAAGACAGATGGTGGGTATCTTGTAAGTGACTATACGGGCACTGACACAAGAGTTATTGTTCCATCAAAATATGACGACAAAGGTGAGCATGGCGAGAAAAATGTTGTGGGGACAAAAAGTTCTCAGTTTCCTGCAGGATATGCGTTTGACAGCACAGCAATTAGAGATGTTTACCTTCCAAAAACTTTTAAAACAATTGGAGGTTATTCGTTTAATGGATGCTCTAGTTTAACCAGCATCACAATTCCAGATAGTGTAGAAAGCATAGGAGGTGCTGCCTTTTATGGTTGTAAATTTAAAAGTGTTACATATAGCACAACAGGAAATAGTACTTATGATTTTGTAAACGGTACATTAACTATAAAATGAGATGTTACAGACAATCCAGCATGGTATAGTGCCAATATTAATCCACTTGTCACAAAAGTTGTGTTTAGTGACAGTTCAATAACAAGTATAGGAGAGGATGCTTTTTCTGGATGCAGTTTGACTAGCATCACAATACCAGATAGTGTGAAAAGTATAGGAGATAATGCTTTTTCTAATTGCAGTTTGACCAGTATCACAATACCAGAGGGTGTAGAAAGTATAGGAAGTCATGCTTTTTATATTTGCTCTAGTTTAACCAGAATCACTATACCAGATAGTGTGAAAAGTATAGGAAGTCTTGCTTTTTATTTTTGCTCTAGTTTAACCAGCATCACAATCCCAAGCAGTGTGATTAGTATAGGAGATTCTGCCTTTGATGGATGCACAAGTTTGACGGCAGCCAATTTCAAAGATATAAATAATACATGGACAGTTAAACATCGATATGGATCTGGTACACAAACAATTTCAATATCAGATCCAAGCACAATGGCAACATATTTAACAAAAAGTTCGGACAGTACTCCATCCGGATATACTGATTACACTTGGACAAAAAATGGTGTACAAGTTTAATAATTTAAAAACACGCAAGTAAAAACTGGGGTGCACCCCAAAATACTTGCGTGTTTTTTTATGCCAATAAACTTTAATATTTTTTTAATGTGTGGTAATATTGTTTTGGAGATAATATGAAAGTTGCAATTATTGGAGCAGGTGCAAGTGGGCTTGTGGCGGGTGTTTGTGAAAGCGTGCACAGTGATGTCACAATTTTTTGTGCCGACGATAAAATAGGAAAAAAAATATTAGTTACAGGAAACGGAAGATGTAATTTAACAAACGTTGATGGCTTTGAAAGTGCCTATAACCAAGACATATCAAAGTTTTTAGACAGATACTCATATTTGGATATCATAAGTTTTTTTAATAATATTGGGCTTGAAGTTCATGTTGACGAAGAGGGCAGAGTATATCCCCTTTCAAACTCTGCACAAAGTGTTGTCGATGTTTTGGAAAACGCACTAAACAAAGCAAATGTAAAAATCGTCTATGAAAAAGTTGAAGATATAAAAGCAAATGGTGATTTTGAAGTTGTCACAAAAACGTACAGTGAAAAGTTTGACAAAGTTATTGTTGCGACAGGTTCAGAACATGGAATTTTGGACAAACTTGGTGTGAAGTACAAACCTTTCACACCAAGCCTTATGGCACTAAAAACAAAACAAAACACTTTGTCACTTTCAGGGCTTAGGTTATCAGAAGTTAGTGCAACTCTTGTTATTGGCGAAAAAAGTTACACACAGTACGGCGAAGTGCTTTTCAAAGATAAGGGGCTAAGTGGAATATGTATTTTTAGTTTGTCAGCATATCTTAGTAGGATAAATAATTTTAATGCAAAAATGTATATCGATTTATTGCCAAAATTTAGTGTTGAAAATGTTATGAAAATGTTAAGTAATAGGCTTAAATTAAATTTTGATAATTTATCTGAATTTATGACTGGATTATTTCATAAAAAAATAAATAATTATATATTAAAATGTTTAAATTATGACGGCAATATGCCAATAAATAAATTAGAGCAAAATGAAATAAATAATTTAGCAAAAATAATTAAAAATATGCCTTTTGATGTTGTGGGATATTACGAGAATAATCAAGTAAAAAGCGGAGGAGTGGCACTTAGTGACCTTAAAGGTAGCCTTGAATATAAGAAAATTAAAAACCTTTATTTTGTTGGCGAAGTTGTTGATGTCGACGGTATTTGTGGTGGATATAATCTTTCTTGGGCGTTTATGAGTGCCATGATTGCAGGTGAAAAATGATAAAAATAACATTAAATAATGTTCCAGTAAATTATGATAATAATTATATTTTAAATGAAATTTCTAAAAAATTAAAAATAAAAATAAATGAAATAAAAGATTATAAAATAATAAAACTTTCATTAGACGCAAGAAAAAAATCAAATATATGTTATTGTATTCAATTTTTGGTAAGCTTAGATAAAAAAATTGTTTTGACATATGACAAATTAAATTACAAAAAAATAAATTCAAAAATAAGGCCAGTTGTTGTAGGCTTTGGGCCTAGTGGTATGTTTTGCGCGTTGGCACTTGCAAGAATGGGGCTTAAACCAATTGTGTTTGAACAGGGCGGTGATATTGAAACAAGGCAAAAAGATGTTGATTTATTTTGGTCAAAAGGCAAACTAAATAAATACTCAAACGTGCAGTTTGGTGAAGGCGGTGCAGGTACTTTCAGTGATGGTAAATTAAACACAAACTTGCACAATCAGTATTGCAAAATTGTTATTGATGAGTTTTATTTGCATGGAGCACCAATAGAAATAACATATATAAACAAGCCACATATTGGAAGTGACAAGTTGCCACTTGTTGTGAAAAATATTAGGGAAGAGATAATCGCACTTGGTGGTGAAGTGTTTTTTAATGAAAAACTTGTCAATATTGAAATTGTTAAAAATAAATTGCAAAGCATAGAAATTTTGAATGTCAAAACAAATGAAAAGAAAAAAATTGATACCACATATTTGTGTTTATGTCTTGGTCACAGTGCACGTGACACCTTTGAACTTTTATATGACAAAGGATTAAACATTGTTCAAAAACCTTTTGCAATGGGGGTAAGGATTGAACAAAGTGCGAAAAATGTGAACACTATGCAGTATGGTAAAAACTATGATAAAAATTTACCAACTGCCGATTACAAATTTGTTGTGCACTTGGACAATGGAAGAAGCGTTTTTACGTTTTGTATGTGCCCTGGTGGAAGCGTAGTGGCGTCAAGCAGTGACGAGGGTGAAATTGTCACAAATGGTATGAGTAACTTTGCGCGTGACAACGAGTATTCAAACTCTGCACTTTTGGTCAATGTGACAGAAAAGGATTACGGCTCAGATCATCCACTTGCAGGAATTTACTTTCAACAAAAGTATGAAAGGCTTGCATACAATGTGGGCGGAGGTGATTTTGGTGCACCTATTCAAAGTGTTGGAAGTTTTTTGTATGGCAAAAAAAATTTTGGCAAATGCAGTTATTTACCAAAATACAAACTTGCTGACCTTAAAAATTGTCTACCAGATTTTGTTTATGATAGTTTGAAACAAGGGCTTGAAATTCTTTGCAAAAAGTATGCTTTTGCAACTGATGATGATATGCTTATCGGAATTGAATCCAGAAGTAGTTGTCCAATCACAATAAAGAGAGATGAAAATTTTGAAAGTAGCACAAAAGGCATATATCCTTGTGGTGAGGGTGCAGGTTATGCAGGTGGAATTGTGTCCAGTGCTGTTGACGGAATTAAACTTGCTGAAAAGATTTATTCAGCCATTTCAACACTTTCGTCTGACTGAATTTCTTTGTGTGGACGCAAACTTGAAACGTTTAAAAGTATGTCAGTCAAGTTTGTTGTTATTTGTTCAAAGTAGTTAATTACATTCAAAAAACATTGATAGCGATTTATTCTATGTGTCATTGAAGCAGAATCTTCAATAACTGATTTTTTGGCTTTCACTTTTATGTGTGTCATTTTTTCAAGACGTTTAACAATATCAGTTAATAGGCTTGTACTTTCTAACGCACCGTTTGAAATTATTTCTTTCATTACTTCTTGCATATCTGTCAAATTTTCATTCATAAGTTTTGAAAGCGAACTAATTGTTTTGAGTTGTTTTTGAGTAAAAGTTATTTTTCTGCTATTAAAATAGCATGAGTTTATGAGTTTTATTGTATTGACATTTGTTTTTTCAATACCAATAAAAATGTTGTTTAAGTCACGTTTGTTAAGTTCATCGGAGTGATTTAGTTCTCCACCAATTCCAAGAAGTTGGTTATTCATGTTTTTTGCGTTATCTGCGTTTTGCATAATTTTTGAAGTCATTTCGTCAAGTGAAGTGTCAGTGCTTACTATATATTCCATACCTTGTTTAATGTAGTCAACTGTATTGTTAAAATAGTCAAGGGCGTTTTTGTTTAACTGTGCAAAACCAAGTATTTGAACATGCGAAATTTCTTCGTTGTTTTCTTTTTTATCAGGAATCAATTTATTTAAAAGTTTTTCAAGTGGTTTGATTAATGGCAACATTATAAAGAATGTTACGACATTGAAAATTATATTAATAAAAATAACCTGAAATGTTGCGCTACCTAAAAATGATGTTAGTGGAGTAACCCAATCAAATATTGTTATAAGGCTAAATATGATAGCACCAACAACATTGAATATAAGATAGCTTAACATTGCTTTTAGATTTTTTCTGTTTCCGCTGACAAGTCCTATAATCAGTGGTGTGATGCAAATTCCGATATTCATTGCGTATATTATGTAACTTGCGTTTTGCAGTGACAAAAGTGCAGGAGTTGTGTTGAGTATTGATGCTATAATCGCCGTCATACCAAGAGAACTATTGACAAGGCTAGAAAGTACAAGTCCTAAACAAAAAAGTATGAATGGACTGTTTATGTTTAGTACAAATTCAGTAAAGCCATTAGTTTTGCTAAGTTCGTTTGCAGCACTGGACATGAGTGAAAGTCCAACAAAGACTAGACCAAGTCCACATATACATTGTCCAATGTTTTTTATTAATGTGTTTTTACTAAATAATCTAATAAACACACCAACAAGAGTCAAAAGTCCAAAATATCCTATTATGTTAATTTCTGAAAAAGCAACAAGAATAGTGTGGAGTGCTGCACCGATGTTTGAACCCATGATTAAGCACATTGATTGAAATAGTGTAACAACAGATGCGCCTGCAAGTCCTGCAAAAAGTGAAACCGTTGCAGTGTTAGATTGAAGCAATATTGTGAAAACCGCACCTAAGCCCAAATTTTTTGGTATGCTATTGCTAAATTTATTTAAAGTTTTTCTAATACCATTTCCGCAAATTTTCTCAAACGATGAACTCATGATTGAAACGCCAAAAAGTAGTATTCCAATTCCAGTTAGAAAAGAAAGAATCATGTTACCCCTTTTATATATTTTAAGCTTTTTTTTTATTTACTTGCTAAATATTTTTAACTATTATATACTATTAAACAGGAGAAATCAATTATGTTAGACATAAATTTAATTGTAACAAACACAAAATATGTGCATGATGCACTGCTTAAAAAAGGATTTGATGTTGATTTCAAACCTTTGATTGCTCTGTATGAGCAAAGAAAATCACTCATTGCCAAGTGCGATGAATTAAAAACAACAAAAAATAAACTTTCGGCATCTGTTCCTGTAGTAAAAAAACAAGGTGGAGATGTTGAAGCAATATTTAGCGAAGTCAAAAAATTAAATTCTCAAATAGAAGAATATGACAAACAACTTTCAAAAGTTGAAAGCGATATTTTTGACTTTATGTCACCACTTCCTAATATGCCAGATGATGATCTTTTGCCTGGCGAAAAAGAGAACAATCAGGTGATTAAAGTTTTTGGTGAAAAGCCACATTTTGATTTCAAGCCACTTGACCATGTAGCACTTTGTGAGAAACTTGGACTTGTTGACTATGAGCGTGCCGCAAAAGTTAGTGGTCGTGGCACTTGGTTCTATACTAACTTGGGTGCAAGACTTGAATGGGCGTTATTAAATTACTTTATTGACACACATATTGCAGACGGATATAAATTTATACTCCCACCACATATTTTGAATGAAGAAAGTGGTTACACTGCAGGGCAATTCCCAAAGTTCAAACAAGATGTGTTTTGGCTTGAAGGTGTTGAACCTAAAAAGTTTATTTTGCCAACTGCTGAAACTGCACTTGTCAACTTCCATAGAAATGAGATATTAAAAGAACAAGATTTGCCAGAAAAATTATTTGCTTACACCCCATGTTACAGATGTGAGGCTGGTTCTTACAGGACAGAAGAGCGTGGAATGATAAGAGGCTATCAATTTAACAAAGTCGAAATGTTTGCCTATGCAACTGAAAAAAACAGCAAGCAATGTTTTGAAGAACTTGTTGATAAGGCATGTAAATTAGTTGAAGGGCTTGGACTACATTTCAGACTTTCAAAACTTGCAGCAGGTGACTGTTCACACAGCATGGCAAGGACATATGATATTGAAGTATATATCCCAAGCATGGACATTTACAAAGAGGTTTCCTCAGCAAGTAATGCAAATGACTATCAGGCAAGAAGGGGTAACATAAGATATAAAGATGCAACAACAGGCAAGACAAAATTTTGTCACACACTTAATGCATCAGGGCTTGCAACGTCACGTGTTTTCCCTGCAATTTTGGAGCAGTGTCAAAATGCTGATGGAAGTGTGACTATTCCAGAAGTTTTGCGTAAATATATGGGGGGAATTGAAAAATTATATCCAATAAAATAAGGTGAGTATGCAAAAAAAGACAAAAATAATTGCAACGCTTGGTCCAAGCAGTGACAGTGTTTCAAAAATGGCAAGTTTGGCTTTGGCTGGCGTAAATGTGTTTAGAATAAATTTAAGTCATTCTTCACAACAAACAATAAAAGATTATATTGAAAAAATAAAAATTGTTCGCCAAAAAATAAAAAAGCCTATCGCCATAATTATTGACACTCGTGGTCCGGAAATTAGAGTAAAAAAATTTAAAGATAGCAAAATTTCTTTAAAAAGAGGTAGTTTGTTTTCTTTCTATGACGGCGACATGATTGGTGATGACAAGGGGGTTGCAATTACACAACCAATTTGCATAAAAAACGCCAAAGTTGGAGGTCTCATTCTTGCCAATGATGGTAGAATGAAGTTCAAAATTTTAAATAAAAAAGATAACTGTCTTGTATGCAAGGTGCTTTCAAGTGGCGAACTTAGAGATAACAAAAGTTTGTCATTCAAGGCTCAACATTTTAATTTTGAATATCTAAACGAACCAGATAAAAATGATTTAAAGTTAGCACTATCAATGGGCGTTGAATATATTGCAGCGAGTTTTGTCAATACAAGTGATGATTTGATTGCGCTTAAAAAATTTGTCTATGGTATTGATCAAAATGTCAAAATAATTGCGAAAATAGAGAATTTAACAGGGCTAAAAAATCTTGATGAGATTGCTAAAAACTGCGATGGGCTTATGGTGGCACGTGGAGATTTGGGGGTGGAGGCAAGTTTTGAAAAACTGCCTGTTTATCAAAGAAAGATAATAGCGACTGCACATAAGCACAATATAATTAGTATTGTCGCAACAGAAATGCTTGAAAGTATGATAACTTCAATTCGTCCAACACGAGCGGAGATAAGCGATGTTGCCAAGGCTGTTTTTGATGGAGCAGGTGCAGTGATGCTTTCAGGAGAAAGTGCTATGGGACGTGACCCTGTGGCTTGCGTTAGAGCAATGAGCAAAATTTTGAAAGAGGCAGAAAATGAATTTGACTATCATCAAAAGTTTCTTGCAATGCCCAAAACGCCTCATACTTTAAGTGAACTTGTTATACAGTCCGCCGTCAGCGCTAGTTTCTTTTTAAATGTCAAGGCTATTGTGACTTATACATCAAAAGGTAAGAGCGCTTTAAGACTTTCAACCAGATTTGCAAAAGTTCCAATCATAGCGATTACTGATAGTGAAAAGACATATAATGCACTTGCACTTTACTGTGGATGTTTGCCTTGTTTAAAACAAAATGAAGATACATTGTTTGAAAACGTTCAAAAAATTTGCTTTAAATACAAAATTGCAAAAAAAGGTGATAATGTTATAATAACAACAGGAAGCACTGATAAAATTTCTAACATGATGAAACTACAAACAATATAAAAAGCAATTTGCACTTTTGCAAATTGCAAATTATGGAAGGATGTCAGAGTGGTCGAATGTGCTGGTCTCGAAAACCGGTATGCCCGAAAGGGCATCGGGGGTTCAAATCCCCCTCCTTCCGCCAAAAATTGTATTTATACTCAAAGGCTATCTTTTTATTTTGCTTTTTAAAAAATTTTTATAATTTGGCGTTGTAATAAAAAATATTTTTTGTAAAAACATTAAAATAATAATAAAGGTGTGTTTATGGAAATTATTGATTTATATGATGAGAATAAAATTCTCACAGGTGAAAAAATAAAACGTGGCGATGAAATTCCAAATGGTAAATACAAATTATCAATTCATATTTGGATAGTAAATAGCCAAGGAAAGATTTATATACAGAAGAGATCAGCAAATAGGAAGTTGTTTCCAAATTTGTGGGAAAATCCTGGTGGTGGTGCACTATCTGGAGAAAGCAGTTTACAAACATTTCAAAGGGAATTTAGTGAGGAACTTGGGATTAAACCTAATTTGGATCAGGCAAGACTTGTGACTACACTCAAAAGAAAAAAGGATTTTGTGGATTTGTGGTTAATTAATCAAGATTTTGAAATATGCGATTTGAATTTGCAAAAAGAGGAAGTGGGTGAAGCTAGATGGGCTACTTTGAAAGAAATTGAAGAGATGATAAAAAATAATGAATTTTGCCCTACATTTAATGAAAGTTTTCAACCTTTTTTAAAATTTTATTTGAAGAATCATTAATATAAACTTTACAAAAAATACAAAATTTTGACCTTGATTATTTGTATTTTTTAAATTCAAAATAAATTAATCATATATTACAACTTTATTGTTTTTTATAGGGGAGAATAATAAATGATAGAAAAAATTTCTAGTATGGCAATTGTAATTGTAAAAAATGAAAAAAGTTTTAAAGTTTTATTATTAAATAACGAAGGTGAATGGGTTTTCCCAAAAGGACATGTTGAGTCTAATGAAACAGAACTTTGTGCTGCCATTAGAGAACTGCATGAAGAAAGTAATGTTGTGGTTGACGAACAGGAATGTATTGGTCAAGTAGATGAATATAAATTCTATTTTAGTGGAGAAAATGCAGTCAAAGTCATTAAAGTTTTTGCCTTCTTAATTAGTGAAGAAAGAGAAATTTCTATCAATAAAGCTGAAGGTTTTATTGATGGAAAATGGGTTGAAGTAGCTGATGCATTAAGGATTTTAAAACATGAAGATGCGAGAAATGCTCTTAGAAAAAGCATAAATAAGATTGATTTAAGTTCAAGATAGCTTAGTAAAATCTATTTATTTTTCAAACAAGCAAACAGGTGTTTTGTTTTAACCTTTTGGAATAAACATAATGATTTAAATAAAAAAGACAGTACAATTTGAAGTGAACCCCGAAGGGGTCACTCAAAATAAAAAACCACTAGGAAGAAATTTTAGATTTCTTCCTATTTTTTAATCTCTTTGTATTGTAAAATTCTATCCAATCTTCAACTAATGCTTGATAT
>CALWTH010000041.1 GCA_944384405.1 uncultured Clostridia bacterium | reverse complement strand
ATATCAAGCATTAGTTGAAGATTGGATAGAATTTTACAATACAAAGAGATTAAAAAATAGGAAGAAATCTAAAATTTCTTCCTAGTGGTTTTTTATTTTGAGTGACCCCTTCGGGGTTCACTTCATTAAATCGTGTTTTTTATCTATTATATTTTTTTAGATTTGTTTAAGTGAATTTGAAATTTCAACAACACATTTTACATAATCTTCAATATCTTTATTTGAATTATATATTTTTTTCAACTCGTAATCATCAAAAATTACATTGTATTTTTTACATATATTTTTAACAACTTGCACATCAACTTCGAAATTTTGCAAATTGTTTGCATAATCGCATATTATTGATTTTCCTTCAAAATCTTTTACCGCAACAAATACATAATCTGTGTCGGTAATCATTGCATCATAATCAACGCAAAAAAACAATGGGTTTTCATTGTATGTTTCATACTCTTTTTTTACGCTTTCAAGACATTTTACGAAATCCAATTTATCACCTCACTATCAAAATCAACAAGTGGCTTAAACACATTTTCATTGTCTATATCAAGATATTCATTTGACAAATCTCTTAAATTGACTTTAGCGTTGCATTTTTTCAAAAATATTTGTAATAGTTTTGAAAAAAGTTTGCCATCTTTGTATATGATATTTTCATAGTCAATTCCTTCAATTTCTTCTGCGCTTGAATAGTGTGTCATATCTGTAAACATTTGTGCTTCATAACTTGTAGTGTGAAGGTGAGGAGTTCTAACTTTTTCAACCTCTGCATAAGTTTCACAAGGCTTGCCATCTTTAAAATAATTTGGGTGTGAAGCACCGAGAGAGTCAATTCTCATAAGCGAGAACCAAGCTTTGCCACCAACAAGGGCATCAAGTTTGATGTGGAAGTCACATGGATAACTACTTCTATCTTTGCGATATTCAACGCTGAGCAAAAAAACCATTCTTCCTCTGTCATTATTTCCAACTAAGTATGTGCTATGATATATTTTGCCGTTTGAATATGAAATTTTTGGCGTTGATATTTGAACTTTTGGCATTTTAAGCATTATTTCAATATCTGAATTTTTAAAAGGTAATTTGTATTTTTGTAAGCGTGGCGTAATAATTTCAAATTTGTCGAGTTTATTAAAGTTAAAGTTTTCTGGGAGATAATAATTATTTAGCACATCATAAAGCCCAGCCTCTTTAAGAGCTCTTAAAGTTGCTCTTTTTGTGTTTTCGGCATCTTGATAAAGTGCCAAAATAGTTCTTTGCCTTTTGGTTAATGAGTGATCTTCACTATTTAATTGTTTTTTGTGCTTGTATTTTGACATTACTTTTCTAATTCCACTCCTATAGTAAATGAGTTTTCCTCGTTAGTTAATTTTCTATCTAGCCTATTGTATTTAAGGTAAGGATTTTCAACTACACGTTTTTGCGTTTGATAGTATCTATTTTCTCCCGTAAACATTGCGCGCTTGTCAATATTGTCATAGTGCTTGTCGCTTCCATAATTCAAATAAAGGTGCATTACATCAACTAAATAATTAGCAATTGACATAAATACTGATTTGGATTTTAAGGTGTCAGACGTATTTTGTGTAAGTTCATATCCATCAATTTTTATATTATGCTTTTTTAGTTCTTTGTGGAGAAGCTGTAACTTAACAATTCCTGTCCAGTCACCAATCACGCTATTTTTAGTAAGTATGTCTTGTTGTGTAAAATATCCTTCTAAAAATTGTTTTGGATCATTAAGTTTTCTTGTTATTCTGTTTTGAATTTCTTTTGGTAATGTGCGAATGTTGACGTCTTTAAACAGTTTTACTGGAATTTTTGAATATGCCTTAAAAGAAAGTGTTTTTGGGTGGGCGTAGCATATTGTTGCAGAGTCGCCTAAAAATTTGTTTAATTCAAGTACATTAAATCTGCCATAATAACCAAAATTATCGACATATCTTGGAGATGAAGGATAAAGTTTGCCAACAACTTTTGAAACTTCTTCATTTGCCAAACTTTTGTCTTGGATTTTTTTGTTATTTGTCAAAAATTCAACACTTTTATTTATAAATATTTGTCTTATTTTTTTTAAATCTTTTTCAAAAGCACATTGCTTGTATATGCTTAAAGGTACTCTAATTGAATATGCTTCACAAAGTTTGTTTCTTGCTGCTATTATTTGCTTGCCAACATTGATAATTTGATTATTATTTGCAATTTTTTTATGTGCTAGCGTTGAATACAAAAATGTGCGTTTAAAAAATTCTTCTTCTTTTCCTTTTTTGGCATGTATTATCAAATGACATTTTTTGAATACAAAGCTTGGCTCAGTGAATGGTTGCTCATAGTATGTCAATAACTTTTCAAGTGACATGTTAAGTTCCATACCAGGAACAAATTCCACATGCGGATATTTTTGTTTATTTTTTTGAAGTTCTTTGTAAACTAAATATGCGCCAAGTGAAGTGTCGTGGTCGGTTACAGCAAAGCACACCTTTTTGTTTATTTTTTGTCCAATTTGCTCAAAAAATTCAAGCATTTCACATTCGTCAAAAGTAGTTTTTGGAAATTCCTCTGAGTATTTGCTATGGTTGTGAAGGTCAATTACGGCGTATTCAAAGTCTTCACTTTCAAACTCTTTGCTCATCGCCACCTCTTTTTATTTTATGCTAGCACAAAATACGACAAAAATCAATATCGAATTTTAATATGTCACAAAAAACATTTTTGTTTATTTAAAAACTTTAAATTTATTTATAAATGTGGTATAATATAAACACTATGGACGATTTTATAAAAGTACGCGGAGCACGCGAAAACAATTTAAAAAATATTAATGTAGACATACCACGAAACAAGTT
This sequence comes from uncultured Clostridia bacterium, assembly GCA_944384405.1. GTDB lineage: Bacteria > Bacillota > Clostridia > Christensenellales > UBA1242 > UBA5893. Next base: position 142,373 of record CALWTH010000041.1, on the reverse strand, counting down.
TGTTGTGTTCACTGGCGTGAGTGGAAGTGGCAAAAGTACGCTCGCTTTTGACACCATTTTTGCTGAAGGACAAAGACGATATATTGAATCGTTATCATCATACGCAAGGCAGTTTTTGGGACAAACTCAAAAGCCAGATGTGGACCAAATAACAGGACTAAGCCCTGCCATTTCTATTGACCAAAAGACGACCAACCACAACCCTCGTTCAACAGTTGGAACAATAACTGAGATTTATGACTATTTAAGACTATTATATTCAAGAATAGGTGTTCCTTATTGTCCAAATTGCAATAAACCAATAAAAAAGCAGACCATTGACCAAATTGTTGACAAAGTAATGACTTTAAGTGAGGGCACAAAGGTGATGGTTATGTCACCAGTTGTCAGAGCAAAAAAGGGCGCACAAGAAAAACTTTTTGAAAAACTTAAAAAAAGCGGATATGTCAGAGTTGAAGTCGACGACATAATATACACTCTTGACGAAGAAATAAAACTTGATAAAAACAAAAAACACACAATCTATGTTGTTGTTGATAGGCTTGTTATAAAGCCTGAGGCAAGGCGCAGACTTTTTGAAAGTATTGAAAACGCAGTTAAACTTGGTGACGGACTTTGCACAATTTCAAGTGACGGCGAAAAAGTGCTTTATAGCACACTTTTTGCTTGTCCTGATTGTGGTTGGACACTTGAAGAGATAACTCCAAGAATGTTTTCTTTTAACAATCCTTATGGTGCTTGTCCAAACTGTACAGGAATTGGATACACAGAGGACATTGACGAAAGCCTTGTTTTGAAAAATTCACATATGTCCATACATGAAGGTGCGTTCAAAGTCGCTGGTTGGAGTGGTGACAAAAGTACAATGGCTGGCATGTATTTTGACCTTTTGCATAAAAACTACAATCTTGACCTCGATTGTCCAGTAAAAGATTTGCCAAAAGATAAACTTGACCTTGTCCTTTACGGCAATGGTGGTGAAAAGATGAGAATGAAATATTCAAATTCCACATCAAGTGGTAGTTTCAATGTTTCTTTTGAAGGAATAATCAACAATTTAAGACGAAGATACAAAGAAAGTACAAGTGAGTTTGTCAAATATGAAATTGGTAAACTCATGAAAGAAATGCCTTGCAATGTTTGTCATGGACAAAGGTTAAACCAGTCAGCACTCTCTGTCAAAATTGACGGTAAAAACATAATTGAAATGAGTAATATGAGTGTTGTCAATTTATCTAAATATCTTGATGGTATTGTGTTTGATAGCACAGAACAAAAGATTGGTGAGCCAATACTAAAAGAAATTAGGGCAAGATTAAACTTTTTGATTGATGTTGGACTTGGGTACTTAACTTTGTCACGAAACGCCGAAACACTCAGTGGTGGCGAAAGCCAAAGAATAAGACTTGCAACTCAGATAGGCAGTGGACTTGTTGGTGTTTTGTATATTTTGGACGAGCCAAGTATTGGACTACACCAGCGTGACAATGACAAACTGCTTGCGACGCTCAAACACCTCAAAGATCTTGGCAACACTTTGATTGTTGTTGAACATGACGAGGACACAATAAGAAGTGCTGACTTTATTGTCGATGTTGGACCAAAGGCAGGTGTGCATGGTGGACAAATTGTCGCAACGGGAACAGTTGAAGACATTATGGCTTGTGACAATTCAATAACAGGTATGTTTTTAAGTGGTAAAGAAAAAATTGAAGTGCCAACATCTAGACGAAAATCAACTGAATACTTGAAAATAATTGGTGCAAAACAAAACAATTTAAAAAACATAGATGTGGACATTCCACTTGGGGTATTGACTTGCATAACAGGTGTGAGTGGAAGTGGGAAGAGTAGTTTAATAAATGGCGTTTTGTATCCAAAACTTGCCAACGAATTAAATGGTGCTAGCCAAATTCTCGGCGACTTTAAAGATATTAAAAATATTTCAAAACTTGACAAAGTCATAAACATTGACCAAGCACCAATAGGAAGAACTCCACGCAGTAACCCTGCAACATACACAGGACTATGGACTCCAATCCGTGATCTATTTGCGAAGACACCAGATGCCAAAGCGCGTGGGTACACATCGGGAAGATTTAGTTTCAATGTCAAAGGTGGAAGATGTGAAGCGTGCGAAGGTGCAGGCGTCAAAGAGATAGAAATGTACTTTTTGCCTGATATAACAATACCTTGTGAAGTATGCAAAGGGAAAAGGTATAATCAGGAGACTTTGGAAGTTAAGTACAAGGGCAAGAGCATAGCAGATGTGCTTGACATGACTGTTGAAGAAGCACTTTCATTTTTTGAAAATATACCTAGTATATACACTAAAGTTAAAGCGCTTTATGATGTGGGCTTGTCGTATATCAAACTTGGTCAGCCAGCCACAGAACTGAGCGGAGGCGAGGCACAAAGAGTCAAACTTGCCACAGAACTTGCAAAGCGTTCAACAGGTAAGACAATTTACATTTTAGATGAGCCAACGACAGGGCTTTCAAGTTATGATGTTAAAAAACTTATTGCAATTTTGCAAAAATTAGTGCAAAATAATAATACAGTTGTGGTTATTGAACATAACCTAGACGTCATCAAGTGTGCTGACTATATTATTGACCTTGGTCCAGAGGGTGGCGATGAAGGTGGACAAATTGTTGCAACCGGAACACCAGAAGAAGTCAGCAAGGTCAATGGCAGTTACACGGGAATTTATTTAAAAAAGGTTTTGTAGATGGAAAATTATTACAACATACTCGGCGTGGATAGGCATGCCAGCCTTGAAGAAATCAAAAAGGCATATGTTGAAAAATTAAAGAAATATCATCCAGATATATACGAGGGCGATGAGAATTTTGCACAAGACAAAACGGCAGAGCTTAATGTGATATACCAAACTTTAAAAGATGAACAAAAAAGAAAAGCATATGACGTTAAAATGTTTGGTGAAGAGAAGATTGAAACATTTCAAACTCAAACAAATACACAAAGCACGCAAAATGACCCTGGTATTTTTGCTGACCTTGTTAGACGCTTGAAGCGTGCTTTTGAAAGTGACGAAGAAATAAAATATAAACCCCATAAACCCAAAAAGACAAAAAAACAAAAACCAGTCACAAACAAGCAAACGACGAAACAAAATTCAAACATAAATGTCGAAGAGAAAAAAGATATTAAAAAAGAAATTGTGAAAACAGACAAAACAACAACCCTAAGCGATGAAGAAAAACGTGAAAAAATAAGACTATATTCTATGCTTTTTATTGTGCTTGGAATTTTGGTCGCAATTATTGTTGTTTGTCTTGTTGCTTAAACAGTTGACAACATAAAAAATAATTTTTAAACTAAAAATATGGAAACATTATTTGAAACAGAGCAAAAGACAGAACTTAGCGAAAAGAAAAGTTGGATTGATGATGACGTTCTTGTCATCATTGTGCTTTATAAAAACTTTAATTTCACATCTTCATTCACGCCATATGATATGGACATATGCGGGAAAAAGATGTGGGAGTGGGTGGCACTATCTGTTGGTGATTGTGAAATTAAGACCACTGTTGCAACAAAAGAAAGTGACATCTTGTCACTTATAAAACCATATTTAAACCAAAAACGTTACACGGCAGTTTTGTTTAGTGACACGCCACTTCTTTCAGGATCAACATTTAAAGAAATAATGGATTATTTTCGTATGCGTGGAGCAAACGCTTTAAGACTGCCACGTGGATATGTTTTTGACACCAATTATTTAAAGTCCATAAATTCGCTACTAAGTGATTCAGTGGTAAAGTTTGGTACAAATTATGACTTTTTTGAAGTTGATAATGAACAAAAACTTTATGAGGTAAGGCAAATAATCAGGGAAAGAATTTTGGACTTTCATATTAATAGTGGTGTCAATATTCTTGACAAAAATAGCACGCATATTGATGCAGATGTGATAATTTCGCCAGGAGCAGTTATTGCTCAAAACAACACATTGACTGGATTGACATACATAGGCAAAAACTGTAAACTTGAACCAAACAACATAATTCACGATAGTGTTATTTCTGATAATTGCGTGGTCAAGTGTTCATATATTGACCAAAGCAGAATTTCTGACAATATGATTGTCGGACCTTTTGAAAGCATCGTGGGGAAATCAAAATAATGAAAACATTACTTATTGTTGGCCTTGGAAATATTGGTAAAGAATTTGAAGGCACATATCATAATATGGGCTTTTGTGCTATTGACAAAGTTTGTGAAAAACTAGAAGATATGTTTACAAAACACGAGTGCAAAGCACTTACTTGTCACACAATTTACAAAAACAACAAAGTGATTTTGGCAAAGCCTGAAACATATATGAATTTGTCAGGGGTAGCAATTAAAGAACTTATTAATAAATACAAAATTCCGACAGAAGATGTCTATGTTTTTTGTGATGATATTGACTTGCCACTTGGCAAAATTCGTTTTCGCCATAGTGGAAGTGCAGGAACGCACAATGGACTTAGAAACATAGTTTTAAACATAGGTGAAAATTTTAATAGAATAAGAATTGGTATAGGCAGAGATCCAAAGTTTAGTGATCTTGCAGATTTTGTAGTTTCAAAAATACCAGAGCAAAATAAAGAAATCTTAGAAAAAAGTTGTGACGAGGCTAGCGACCTTCTTTTAAATCAAATTGGAGAATAAACTTGCAAATTGACAGCGTTATAAAAAACATAAAAATGTTTGGCATGATAGGCGAGAGCATACAAAATGGCTTTCGCCTATGTATTCGTGACGCACAAATCGGAGAAAAGGCACTTGCACTATACTTTGCAAAGCGTGGCATATGTGTGACAAGTGACATTGTTGAACAGTCGGCACTTAGAAGAGCGTTAACAACTCTTGGCAAAAAAGTTTCAATTTTGTCATATGGTATGACATCTCCAATATTTTCAACAAGACATTCAAATGATGATATGCAAAATTTTATATCAAGCATATTGGATTTTGAATTTAAAAAAACTGATTATCTTTTGATACTTGGTGAAACACTTTTGCAAAGACTTCCAAGTGAATTAAGCAATTATTGTTTATTTTTAAAAAAGGGTAGCAGTACAGAACTTGAAAATTTGGCAAAAAGTCTAGTTAGCATAGGCTATAAAAGGCAAAACATGGTGTCAACAAAAGGTGATTTCTCCATACGTGGAGATATTGTTGACATATTTTTGATAAATGAAGATAATCCAACACGAATAAATTTTTTCGGTGACGACATTGAAAGCATATATAATTTTGATATAGACACCACAAAAATAATTGAAGAAAAAGACCAAATAAATATTTATCCTGCGACAATATTTATTTCAAATAAAAATATACAAAATGAATTTAATGAACAGATAAAAAATATAAAAATAAATAATGAAAATTATTCTAAAATAAATGATATAAATTCATATTATTCCATGCAATTTCAAAGCGTTTTAGACGCCGGTGATAGTTTTATTTTGCCTTTTTTTGGCTTTAATAATAACATTTTAACACTACTAAAAAATGAAAATATTTTTTTTGATGAGCCAAAGAAAATATTTGATGAATTAAATTTAATTAAATTACAAAATAATGCCTCAATAAATAAGATGATTGATGCTGGTGAACTTTGTCAAATTCACAAAAACTTTTATTTTGATTATGAAAATTTAAAATTAAAAAAATATGTTGCTTTTGATAATTATTCAAATGTAAATTTTGATAAATATTATGACCTGCGAACAATAGGTGCAAGAAAATATGTGTTTGATTTTAAAGCACTTTTAAGAGATATAAATATCTATAATTTATCCAAATACAAAACATATCTTTTTTGTGGCAGTAAAAGTGCACAATCAAACATCGGAAATTTTTTAATTTCAAATCAAATTGGCTTTTCAAAAGATGTCAATGATGACAAAGCAAATGTCTTTTTGCTTGAAGATGAACTAGAACATTCGGCAAGTTTTTTAAATGATAATGTAATTTTGATAGCGACATCAGATCTTGTTAAGCGAGAACGCGTTGACAAGAGCATAAAAAAGTCACATACCACTTATCTTCCAAAGGTGGGTGACTTTTGTGTTCATGCAGTACACGGAATAGGGAAGTGCATAGCGGCAGAAAAATTAAACTTAAATGGTTATGAAAAAGACTATTTTATTTTGGAATACAAAAATGGCGACAAACTATATGTACCAACAGAGCAGGCTGACCAAATAACGGCATACCTTGGCTCCGACAAAATTCCAACACTAAATAAACTTGGCGGTAAAGAATTTGCAAAAATAAAAGAAAAAGTCAAAAATAGTTTAAAGCAACTTGCTATTGACCTTGTAAATTTGTATTCTCAAAGGCAAAGACTAAAAGGCTTTAAATATGAATCAAACTATCTTTTTGATGAATTTGAAAATGCCTTTGCTTATGATCTTACTCCTGACCAGGCGCAGGCGATTGATGATATAAAAAAAGATATGCTTGGTGGAAAACTTATGGATAGGCTTGTGTGCGGAGATGTTGGCTATGGTAAGACGGAAGTTGCACTACGCGGTGCATATCTTGCCGTTTTGAATGGTAAACAAGTAGCCTTTTTGTGTCCAACAACAATACTTTCAGAGCAGCACTATACCACTGTGACAAAGCGTATGCAAGATTTTGGGTGCAAAGTTGAAGTAATAAACAGGTTTAAATCGCCATCAAGAGTTAAAGAAATTTTAAAAGCGACAAAAAATGGTGAGATAGACATACTGATTGGAACTCATAGACTTCTTAGTAATGATGTTGTCTTTAAAAATCTTGGCCTACTTATCTTGGACGAAGAGCATAGATTTGGAGTGGAAGACAAAGAAAAAATTAAAAATATCAAAAAAGATATTGATGTAATATCGTTGTCAGCAACACCAATTCCAAGAACGCTCAACATGGCGCTGAGTGGAATAAGAGATATTTCAGTTATTGAAACGGCACCAAAAAACAGACTTAGCGTGAAGACTTTTGTTGTTGAACAAAGTGACGCACTTATTGTCGATGCCGTCAAACGTGAACTTGCAAGAAAAGGGCAGGTATTCATAGTTTTTAATCGTGTTGAATTTATTGAAAAGTTTACTGCACACCTTCGAGAACTTTTGCCAGGCGTAAACATAGGAATGGCGCATGGTCAGATGCCAAAGAATATGCTTGAAGATTCAATATATAAACTTTATAGCGGTGAATATGATGTGCTTGTCGCAACTACGCTTATTGAAAATGGGATTGACATACCTTCTGCAAACACGCTTATCGTCATTGATGCAGACAAACTTGGATTATCGCAACTTTATCAACTCAAAGGCAGAATAGGTCGAAGTGACAAAGTAGCATATGCTTATTTTACATTTAATTCAAACAAAATTTTAACCAATGACGCATACAAACGACTTGATGCTATTTTGGAATTTTCCGAACTTGGAAGTGGCTATAAAATTGCCATGCGTGACCTTGAAATTCGTGGAGCAGGTGACATACTTGGGAAACAGCAACACGGACACATGGAAAAAGTGGGTTATGATATGTATGTCAAACTTTTAAAAGAGAGTGTGAGTGAAGTGCGTGGGCAAAAAGTCGAAAGTGTGCGCGAGTGTAGAATGGACGTCTCTTGTCCTGCCTATATTGATGAGAAATATATAACAGATCAGTCTGAGAGAATGAAGCAGTATGGTGAGTTAAGTCAACTGCAATCTCTTGATGAACTTGATGCACTTGCAGAAAAAACTCAATCAACATATGGCAAAGTGCCTTATGAACTAATGAATTTATATAAAATTGCACTACTCAAAAACTTATTGATTAAACTTGGGGCAAAAAGGCTTGTGCTCAGTGCTCAAAAAACCCAGATATATCTATACAGGCGTGAAGATGTGATATCGCCAAATTGTTCAAAGGCAATAAGCGAACATAAAGATATAATGGTATTAAAATTTGAAGATGTGCCTATAATTGATATAAATTTAAGCGGCAAATGTGTTAATGAAAAGTTGGATTTTTTAATCAATTTTGCTTATAGGACAACAAAACAGTAAAAAATATTTGATTTTGGTCGATTGTTCTTGTATAATGTTTAGGTTAAAGAATTGGAGATTTTACAGTGAAAAAGAAATTTACTAAAATATTGCTATGTTTTGTGCTCGCATTTGCGTTTATTTTAAGCGGTTGTAACCTTTTCCCACGCAATATGTCATCATATTTAAACAAATCTGTTTGCACAATAACATATGAAGATGGTGAAGTTGAAGAAATAACCACAAAAGAGTATATAAACGCTTTCAATAGTTATGGCTACACTTTGGTCCAAAATGGTTCTAAATATGCAGAAGCTGCAAAACAAACAGTTGAAGTGCTTGTGAATAGGCATGTGCTTTTACACCACGCAGAAACAGAAAATAAGGTTGTGATTGATGCAGATGCAAAAAGAGAAATTTTTGACGATGTTTACACAGCCTTGGAGTCAAATCTTGACACATATATTGATGAAGTTCGAGAAGATTGGGACATGCCTGCACCAACATCACCAGAAGAAGATGATGATGCTGTTGTTTACACTCCATATGTTCCAACTGCAGAAGTCGTTTTTGATGGCACAGAATACAAAATAAAACTTCTTGACAATGACGATGACCCACCAGAAACAAACTTTTCAAGTCTTGATGCTGTGATTTCACAGTTTAAAAATTACGCACTTAATAATGATGGTACAGAGAACACATCATTAAGAAAAGAAGCATATAGAAGATTTATTGCTGCACTAAAGTCAAATGAGCAAGGACTTGGACTTTCAACAGATTCTGACAGTGTCTTGCAGCGTTACTGTGAAGAAACCTATGAAACCACAAGAGAAAATTATATAATAACAAATCTTGAAGAATACTATCAGACAAAAGACGGTTATTCAACAATTACTGTAAAACAAGTTTTGGCTAAATACAAAGCACTTATGCTTCAAAGCAAGTTTAAGTATGAAGCAAATAGCGAAAACTATGACAAAGATATGTTAGAAAATTTTGAAGATGTTTACTATGTTGTTGATGATAACTATTTCTTCGTATCAAATCTTCTTGTAATGTTTGACGATGAAAAAGTTGGGACTAATGGTATGACCCAAAAAGAGACATATGACAATCTTCAAACACAATATGATAATGGATATATAACTTATGGCGAATATCAGCAAAAACTAACCAATCTTGCATATCAAGTCGTTGCAACTGAGCGAGATGGTGAAGGTAACGAAATCGCTGGAAGCGAAATAAATGTTCAAACACTATTAACAAATCTTCAAAAAGAATTAAATCTTGAAACAACAGACGAAGGCAAAGCAAAAGTATTTAATGATTATTTGTATCGCTATGGCGAAGATACAGGCGTTGTCAACGCTGAGTACCCATATGTGATTGGAACACAGACAAGCCAAATGGTGGAATCTTTCACGAACGCATCAAGAGAACTTAATGACGAAGGCACATTCGGTGCAATCAGTGGACTTGTACCATCTGAATATGGTGTGCACATAATAATGTATCTTGGAAAAGTTGAAAACCTATTTACAATTGACAAAGTCAGCGACTTCAACCTTGTTAATTCTGACATAGAAAAGTTGACTGAAACAAAACTAAGCCCATTAAACAACAAGACAGTGTTCGATAAAATATTTGAACAACTAAGTGAAGATGACTATTCAATATTTGAAAACATGAACTTGACTGTGCTTAAAAACAAATGCAAAATTGTCCAACATGAATCTGTTTATATGAATTTGTAATTTGTAAAGACATAATGGAATTGTAAAAATAGTCAAGCAAACAAACGTAAATAGATTGTTTTAGTGCCCAAAAGCAGTATTTTAGTTTCTTACTTAAATTACTGTTTTTGGGCACTTTGCAATTAATAAAGAAATTATTTAAGGAGATTTTTTATTGCGAAGTTTGTGATAGGCTATAGCAACTTTTTTAAACATCTTTACAATTTACTGTTTTTTTGGTAATATATAACATAGATATGAAAAAAACTCTGCTTAAAAATTCAAATATGAGTTATAGGAGGGCAAATCCCTCAATTTTTTCGAGCAGAGCAAAATTTTCAATTTCTCACATAACATATTCAAAAACAGATAAAGAGCAAATTGAAGAGGCAGAACAAAGTGTTTCAAAACAAAAGAGCAAAAAGAAAAAAATTTGGAACACCATTTTTTTTATAATAAATTTAGTTGTTGTTGCCGCAATTCTTGCATATCAGTTGACGCAAGAAAACATAACTTCATTTTCCGAACTTAGCAACTTAAAAATTTATTATTTAGCAGTACTTTTTGGCGTTTTTGCTTTCATAATGTTTTTAGATGCACATCGTACAAATTGTTTTTTGAAAAGGTCAGGCAATAGGTCAAGGCCATTTTTGTGCTTTAAAATGTGTGCAATTGGTAGATATTATGACAATATTACACCAATGTCATCAGGTGGTGAACCATCACAAATTTTTTACATGAGTCATCGTGGGCTTGATGCCTCATCGTCAATTTCTGTGCCTATGGCGCGCTATGTTGTTTCGCAAATGTCTTGGATAATTGTTGGTATTGTTGCAGTCATTTGTATTATTGTTACGGGAGTTATGGACATAAGTGCCGTACTTGTTATTGGACTTGTCGGCTTTTTAGTAAACTTTTTTATGTTATCACTTTCTTTGACACTATCAATGAGCAAAAAGATTGGTAATACACTTGTTGTTAAAGTTCTTAGACTTCTTCAAAAAATGCGCATAATAAAAAATTATGAAAAACAGTATGACCGCGTTATGAAAGTTGTTGAAGGTTATCAAAAGACAATGAAGACATACGCAAAAAATAAATTGTTTTTCTTATATACCCTTTTAGTTTCAATTCTTATTTTTATTCTCACTTACACGATGCCATTTTTAATTTATCTAATGTTCGGTGGAACTGATTATACCTTATGGGGAACAATGCTTATTTATTGTGTTATGATTGACCTTGGCGCAAGTATCATACCAATCCCCGGTGGAACTGGAATGAATGAGATTTCATTCACTTTTGTGTTTACTTCACTATTTCCAGAAGGAACTGTGTTTTGGGGACTTTTGTTTTGGCGCTTTATGACATACTATATATACATTTTACAAGGCGTTGGTATAGTCATATACGATTATGCTTACGGCAATAAAAAATATCGCTGGCTTGAAAAGAAATGGAAACTTGAAAAAGAGAGCATATCTTTTCAAGAAGAACAGATAAGAAAGTACAAACGCGAACAACGCAAGCGCAAAAACTCCTTAAAATAATGTTTAATTACAGTTTTTTAGTCAATAAATATAGCAAATGACTGAAAAACAGAGAAAAAATTATATTTATTCAATAGTTCTTCTTAGCATATTTTTATGTGTGAGTTTAGTGTATAATTTTTTAGGTGGTTTTAATCCACATACTCCAAAAAAATATGCTCTATATGTCGGTCAAGATACCACTTTGTCGCTGTTTGGAATTGGCGCAAATGTCGTTTCATATGCAATGGAAGGTACCAATCTTCCAAACACCACCATAATTCAAAATGTGACGCTTAAACTTCCAGACATAGAAACGAATGGTGTTACACTTCGTGCAAAAGTCATGCTTGGCAACTATTATTTAACAATATCAGGGTACAGTGATTGGGAACTGAGGGAAGACAATTATTACTATTACACAGGCGAGATGTATCAAAATCAAAGTGTGGGGCTTTGTGACAGTGTCATAATTCCGGATATAAGCCTTAGAAATGACACCGTTTATAATATTAACTTCATTGTTGAATTCATTTACACAGATGGTCTAACTTTATAATCATACACCGCTTGGGGATCAAAAAAGGCATATAGATTTTTATCTCTTTTTCTTAAAGTGTTGCCATCAACAACTTTTCTGTCCATAAAAAGAACTTTATTGCCATTTTTATTTGGTAAATAACTAAAATAAGTTTGCATGCCCACTCCACAAAATAGTTCAAATCCAGCATCAATGAGAGATTGATGCTTTTTTGATATATTTCCATAATTGTCAAACACCTGCCATTCTCCATAAGGGTACACGTAAACTTGTGTTTGCCCAACTAGTGGCTCGACTTCGTCTTTCCAAAGTTTCACCTCTTCAAAAAATTGCTCATCTGTCAATTTGTTCATATGATAGTGACCATAACTGTGAGAGGCAAAATTCCAACCATTTTGCTTCAATTTTCTTATCACTTGTTTTGCTTTTTCAATCTCCTGCTTCCTATTTATTGTATTTTTACTTTGCGTTCTGTAACCAAGCACACCATCATAGCCGGTTATATTTATTGTCGCCATATCTTTAAAAGGTGAAAAATCAGGGTGCAGTGAAACAAAATTTTCAAGTATAGGCACAAATTCATTTGAATATGATATATCTTCTTTTCCGTCAACTATAGTTGAAGTTGCTAATTTTCCATTAGAATCAACAATGATTTTGTCCACCATTCCAAGTCCCATTTTTTTGTGGTCGTAGTTGACATCATCAAAAGATAAGATCAGCGCTTTTTTCCCAATAGGCACTTTAACTGGCTTTTTAACAATAATACCATTTTTCATTTCGAAAGTGTCATAAATGCTCACAAGGCAATAATTATTTTGATATAGTGACCAAAGTATTTTTTTGAATTCGTCTTTTGTTATGCAATCTTTGTTATAGTCATTTTTCATTGGATTGTCGCGAGAAAAGGCGTTGAAAGGATAGGCGATAAGACAATGGGTGAATAAATGTTCAACTGTTGTTGTGTACTCATACTCAGGCATCATTCCATACAACAAAAAACTCATGGCAGATAAACAAATTATTAAACAAAATACTAATATTTTTTTCATAATGATAGTTTGCGTGGCTATTTTGAAAATAAACAAAAAAAATGAAATTTTGTCAAAATATTACAAAAGATGAATATTTTATTGTGCTATCATTGTCATGAGGTAAAAAATGGACGACAAGATAGTTTACAAAAAAAATGCTTATGAAGATATGAAATTTGAATTGCAAAGTAGGTACTATAACAAAAAGGTATTTATTTTTACCACAAAAAGCCTAACAAACAGTCATTTAACTGAAATAATGAGTGCAATTTCTATGGCTGGTTGTGAATTTAAGTATTTTGTTGCAAAACATAATTACAGTTTAGATGAATTAAAAGCACTAAGTGAAAGACTAACAATGGAAAGTTTTGACCTTTTTATATGTTTTGGTGCTGGAAAGACGTGCGATGTCACAAAGTATTTTGCTAACATATTTAACGTACCATACTTTGTTTGTCCATCTGCGTGCAGTACTATTGCGTATTTTAATAACATTTGTGTCAATCCATACGACAGCACAAGAAGTTTTTTGTGTGATGAGGCAGAAAAGATTTACATACAAGAAAATGTTATAAAAACAACGCCAAAATTTTTGGTTAAACAAGGTGTTTATTTTGTTATGTCACTTAGCGAAATTTTATGCGATGAGCAAATAGAACATATATTACTTGATAAACCTGTTGTTCTTGCGCCACTTAATAGTGACATTGAAAAGTTAAAAAATGAACTTTGTGGAATAATGACAGGCGATGGCGACAACAAACTTATACTTATGGACATATTGATTGATGTTGCAGAAAAACTCAAAAATGTTGATATATTTTCACTTTCATTATTCAATTTATATGTAATAATGAATAAAATCAATATGCAAAATGGACAAATAGTTGGAGCAGGTGAGATGATGCTACTTTCTGCTGAACTTTTATTTTTGTGTTATAAAAATCTTTTTTCACAGAAAAAAATTAAGCAACTTGAAATACCTGATTTTCCAAAAATAGCAAAAAATATCAAAAAATACGCCATTTTTTATAAAAAATTGCACAATTTTGCGTTTTTTAACAATATTTTGTCACAAAAAGACATAATTGTTAGATTGAATAATTTAAAAGAAGAGTTTTTATATCAGACACAAAAAAGGCTTGATGATTTGAAAAGTATGATGAAGACAATCAAAAGGTATGAAAGTGTTTTTAGTTTTAGTTTACCAAAAATCAGTGACCTTTTTACTTCATTTTCAATTTTGCCGTATGTATGTGATAACAATTATGTCGTTTCACTAATGGGCGGACTTGGAATATGTAATGTTATGTAAAATATGTATAAAATAAAATATTAAAGGCAATAAGTTTTATATGAAAAAATTTATTGTCTTTTTTGTTTTGTGTATTTTTTTGTTTACTGCAAGTTTGTTTAAAAGGGAATTTGACTTTTCTGTTTATGATAATTTGAATGTACAAATTTTCACAAGTACACCGCAAATAACAAATAGTGGAAGTATTTTGGTAACTGCAAATGGGAATGGTCAAATTATTTCTTGCACATATGCCGATTACAAAATGCTTTCTTCAAGTCTTCGTGATGTTAGTGGAGTTACTTTCATTTTCACTGGGGACAAAGACACTTATCTTGATTGTATTTCTAAACTCAATGTCAAAGTTGTCCAAAGTGGAGAAAGTGACTTTTTGGGATACACAAACTTTTTTGATGGTGGAGTAATGGCTTATAACAAAAAAGTAAATGTGCAGGGGTACTTTGACGGTCAAAAAATTTTCATAGGCACGCCACTTCTTCTTGGAAGTTATTAATTTTAAAATTTATATGTATAACAAATGAAAAACAAGTCAACAATTAGTTCGGAGGTTAAAATGGAAACAAACAAAAAGGGAAGGGTCAAAACATTACTAAAAAAATATGGTTACTACGCACTTGCTTTTGTTTTGGTACTTGGAATTACACTTGCAGTTGTTCTTTCAAACAATGTAGAACCACCTGAAGAAGAAGTACCATCACAGACAACACCTGTCGTGTTTAGTTTGCCTGTGGAGTCGCCAACAGTTTTGAAGTGGTATAGTGACACAGAACTATTTTATAATGACACTTTAAATCAATGGGAAAGCCACAAGGGAATAGACATGACTAGTGATAACCTAAATGTGTACTCTGTTTTAGATGGCGTTGTCACAGATGTTCAAACATCATATGAAGACGGAACTGTTGTGACAATTACACATGAAGATGGATATGTGAGCAAATATTCTTCACTTGCTGAAGATACTTCTGTTACCATATCAGATAAAGTGAGTGCGGGAGATGTTATTGGAACTATGGCTGATTCATCTTCTAATGAACTTTTAAGCGGCGCACATCTTCATTTTGAACTTTACAAAGATGGACAAAAAGTCGACCCTTCAAACTATCTTACCCTTGAAAACAAATAAAAAAACCCTTTAAAAAAGGGTTTTTTTATGTAATTTTTTTACGCTTTTTGATGCTTGTCAATAAGTTCAACAATTGATTTAACTGTTGTTAAGGTCATTGCTTCCTCATCAGGTATTGCAATTCCAAATTCTTCTTCAAGGGTCATAAGCATTTCAACTGTGTCAAGCGAGTCAGCACCAAGATCTTCAACAAGTCTTGAATCTTCTGTTATTTTGTCCTCACTTATGCCAAGTTGAGAAGCAATTAGAGATTTTACTTTGTCTAATGTCATAATATCCTCCATAAAATTTTGCCATAAACATGATAACATTTTTGTCGTGTTTTGTAAAGCACTTCAATAGATTTTTATTCCGTTGTTTACATTATCGGACAAATTGTGACATATTGCGCTTTCTCCTTGCATACATTTGCAATAGGAGTGGCAAGTGAAAAACAAAGACAGGGTATTAGATTTCGCACATTATATACTTTCAAATGGTGCAACAATACGTCAGACGGCAAATTTTTTTGGGTATTCAAAATCAACTGTGCACTTAGACATACATAAAAAATTAAAAAAAATAAATCCTAATCTTTTTTATCAAGTACAGAAAATTCTTGATAAAAACTTTAATGAAAAACATATTCGTGGTGGAATTTCAACAAAAAATAAATATTTGTTAAAAAATAAATAATATTATTTTTTTGACATTTTATTTTTATTTAATTTTTATTTTCATATTTTAACTTTGTTAAAATATGGATTTTTTTTATAAATTTAATTTTATTTTTATTTAATATTTTTTTATTTTTTTTATTTATTTTTTGTTAGTCATATAATTAAAAATACAAAAAATTTTTTTCAAATAATTTGACATAAAGGGCAAATATTCTTATACTAAGCATATAAAGTTGGTTTATTATGTAATAATAAAACCAAAATTTGAAAACAATAGATGAATAGATGAGGAGTTGCTATGAAAAAAATCAGGACACTACTTGTTTCAATACTTATGATTATTTTAGGCGGCGCAGGAGTTGTCTTTTCTGCATGTGGAGAAAATAATGACAACATGACATTGTCATTAAGCACATCACATGTAGAAATTTATCTTGGAGAAAATGACAACACTGCAACACTTTATGCTACTGTTGAAAACGCATCAGACAAAAGTGTTTCTGCAAATTATGATTCAGCAAGTATTCAAGTTTCTGTAAAATCACCATCATCGGACGGTGTGAGTGAAATCACAGTTAAAGCACTTAGGCAATGTCAAGATGTTGAAGTTAGAATTGAAGGTGCAACAAAATCCACAGTGTTTACTGTTACAGCGATACAGCCAGTCACAGCAATAACTCCAAATCAAAGTACATATGCAATATCTTATAGTTTTCAAGATGGTGGAAGTTTGACTTTCACAAATGATATGTTCACCATTGTTCCAGAAGGGACAAATCAAACACAATTAAATTATCGCCTTGTGAATGAAATTGAAGGCGTGTCAATAGAAAATAAAACTTTAACAATTCAACCTGGACTTAGCGAAATACCTTCACAAATCGCTGTCGAGGTTGTTTCTGCGCATAGGGAAAATGTTAGGGCGACAATTAGCGTAACAATTGTCAAAGCAATTGATGTGTCAAATATCCAAATAGTTGATGAGGCAGGAGCAAGTTTAGACAGTGTTGAAATATCGAGAACAAATACTGAGTCAACAACTGCTACAATTTTTGTGAGAGTGCCATATTCAATCACAAATCAACAACTCAGCATTACGCCAGTACTTGCCTATAACGACAAAGGAATTGTTCTTGATAACTTGCTTAGTCATCGCGTTGAAAGTGGTGCATATTACGAATATGCTTTTGATTTTACAGTAACACCAGAGAGTACTGCCGTTGGCTCTGATAGAGTCTGGTTTGTGCTTAGTTACGAACAATATCCTGAGTTTAAGTACTCAACAGCAAACGAAACAAATGGTGTTGTCACAATAAATGTTGTCGATGAAATTCGTGACATAAGTGTAACAAGTGATGGTGCGATTGTTGATGTTGAAAACTCCATTGACATTTTCACTACATATGTTTCTGGCATAGTTCAGGGCTATGCACTTACATTCTCTGCTATTCCTTCGACCGCAACAAGTTCACCACTTTCACTTAATATCAGCGCCGTTGACCTTAACTATTTGATAGTGAGAGATAGCAAAGGCGAAGTGATTGAATTTACAAATAACAAATACGTATTCAATAGTGGTGACACATTCTATTTCATAGCAAGGCCAGGATTTGTGCTTGATGAAACAGTTAGCGTAATTGTTAAAAGCGAAAAAGAAAATATAGATGTTCAAAAGACATTGACTTTTGTTCTTAAAGAAGGTGTCACATCTTTGGGCTTTGTAAATAGCACTTTAGATGGTATTGAATCAACAAGACAGTACTATCTTGACACAAATGAACATTCAACATATCAAGTGCAAGTCGCTCTTGCTCCATCATCAATTGATTTGACAACTTTAAACAGTGTTGAAATATATTCAACTTCAGATGCGTTTACTGTTGGTCAAATTGCAAAAACTGACCAAACTTTGAATGGTGCAAATATATACACCATAGAAATTTTGTCAAATAAAGAAGGCAGTGGCGAACTTGTTATCAGTTTCATTTCAGGACAAATCATAAGAGCAAACGTTACAGTAATAAATTCTCTTAGTGATGTCAGTATTGATATTGATTCAAGTTTTGCAATTTCAACTGCGCTTGGGGACTATACATATGACGATGATGGGCTTAATTATGTTGCTTTAAAAAATGGTCAATCACTTCCTTTAACATTTAACGGCAACGCAGATATTGAAAGCGTGTCATTTAGTTTTGTTGACTATGTTTATGACAGCACTGTTGACGATGTCTATGACGAAAATAGCGGTTATGTTAATTTTGGAAAAAACAAGCCTAATGATGAGAATTTTTCAAATAACACTTCACAAGTTATCAGTGCTAACTATTTAAGGTCACTTAGATACATATCTCCAATCGCTGTTGGTAAAGTTTGGGTAAGAGCAATCTTCACTGGAAAACAGATTGTTGATGACAATGGCGAAAATGTTTACAGCGATATTCAAATATCCAGGTATTTGTTAGTTGAAATTTATAATCCTATTATTTCAATAGAGATTGATTCAAAAGAAGTCAGCCTTTATCCTGCCGATGAACTTGGTCAAGAAAATGTTCAACTAAGTGAACAAATTGTCACATTTACCGTCAATCGTGGCAATTCACTTCCAACATATAACCTTTTGGAAATTGAAGGTATGACAAGTGTTGGCGATGGATTATATCAGTATTTTGTTCCTGGCGGAAAAATTAATTTTGAAATTGAAAAAATAAATGATTATCAATTCCTTGTTCGTGCGCTTACTCGAAACGATGATGGCACAGATGATATAGGGGCAACTGAGTTTGAATCTGCAATAATAAATTTTGTTTCTCGTGATTTGAACCTTGACAGAAACGAGTATTCAATATCTTTGACGGTTACAATGAAAAAACCTCAACTTGTTGAAGAGGTGATAATTGGCAATGTTGGCGAAGATGGTATTTATTTGGAAGCGCCAAATCTTACTAATGACATCAGTTTGACATCTTTCAAACTTGCAGTTAGTGTTTTGCCAAGTGACGCACTTAACAAAGGTGTTGTTTATAGATTTATTCCAGACAGTGGAACACTAAGTACTATTTTAACAATTAGTGAAGATGGATTTATCACAACACAAGGTACGGTAGGTGGAAGTGGTAAGATAAGAGTAATTCCAAAAGACAGCGTGTTTGTTGACAATAATGGTCATGAATATTATCGCGATGGATATGTATATGCCGAAGTTGACATTTTTGTTGCTGATGGTAGAACACGTGAAACTGCTCTAAGAATAACAAGTTTAAGCGAAATAACAAATTCAGATTTGCACTACATACTTTTAAGCGGAGATACTTATTCAAGTTCAAATCAGTTGTTTGGCGAGTTTAATGGTGGACTTTATGGAAGTGCTAATGAGGGTTCACAAAATGTCGTTACAATAACATTTAGTGGTAACTCCAATAACCTTTTTGGAACATTGTCAGAAAAGGCAATCATATCAGACTTGGCTATCGTTGGTAATGTCAATGCATCTTCAATGCTTGTTGATACAAACTATGGAACAATCAAAAATGTTACAGTAAGTGTTTACAGCCAAGGAGAGGTAATAACACCTTCAAGTGTAAACTCTGCTGGTGATGCTGGTGGTATTGCTCAGAAAAACTATGGATTAATTGAAAATGTAACATTTGCTGGAAACATCACTTCCACAGGGGAGGACTCTGTTGTTGGTGGTATAGTTGCAGTTAATGACGGCGAAATAATAAATAGTAAAGTACTGTTCTATAATTTTGAAGGCAATACAACAACTAACATAGACGGACATATAGTTGGTGCACTTGTTGGTGAACTTACAGGTCATGGAAAAATCCAGTCAAGTTATGCTTATTCTTTCAGTAAAGACCCAATATCAACATCACAAAATGTTGGAGCAATTGTTGGAAAAATTTCATCAAAAGATGTAAGTATTGATAAATGTTTTGCCGACATTGGAAGTTTTGGCGAATTTGCAGATGTTACAGAAGAAGATTTAACTTCCATTATTTCAGATAGTTACACTATTACTACAAATATAGATGATATAGATACAAATATAAATTATGTATTTACTTATTATATGACCAACCTTTTGGGTAGGACAATTACCGGAACATATTCAAGCAGTGCCACACAAAGTTATCCAGATGTTGCTATGGATACATCAAAAGCAATTTGGTGGCAACAAGACAAGTCAGTAAATCATGGATTTCCATACATATATAATCTCCAACCACCTGTGGCAATAACAGGTAAACAGTTGGCTGAGTTGACAATCACTCAGTCAAGGCTTTCTCTTGCAGAAAATGGTGGCGAAGTTGTAATGTTCTTCTATCGTGCAAATGGCGTAAATTTGACAAGCAGGGAACAACAACTCATGTCAGTTGTAAACACCATATCATATGGTGACCTTTTTGGTACATATTCTGCTAGCGGAATTGTTGTCACATCATCTAATCCAAGTGTCGTCGTGACATCAACTAATAGTTTGACAATTAAAAATACTGGAACAACAACTTTAACTATAACTTCTTTATATGACTATTCAGTGGGAGCAAAACAAATAAATGTTACAGTTATTTATTACACATCGCCACTTGTTTTGACATACAATGGACAAACTTTGGGTGATTATTCAAAAATTAATATAAGAACAAGAGTAAATGAAACATTAATTTCATCTCTTGAATCTTCTATCATACTTGTTGATAGGGCAATACCACTTGCTCAAAACAATTATGTTATCCGCTTTGTTCAGTCAGAAGATGAACAAAATGTTGGATTTATATTGGGTTCAACACTTGGTACTCATACCATTGTTGGAGATTTTAATCAAGATGATATTGAGATTTTGACATATCTTTATCTTGATGGATTAAATCAAAATAATTGTGATTCTATTAAACTTTACACTCAAAAAACAATAACTTTGCACAAAATTTATGGACCTATTTCTATTGAAAGTTCTGTTAATAGAGCAACAATTTCTGCTAGCGATCAGTTAGTGACAAATGTTGAAGTTACATCTGATACAAGATATCTTGAAGATTTAGAAAATATTGAACTTGTCATTGAAACTTATGACAGTAATCTTCAGTTAATAAATTCAGACGATGTTTTGTATGATGTAACACTGAAAAACGAAACTGAGAACGAAAACAACACAACAACAAGGATTTATCAAGTAACAATAAGATTGAATACCAAGCTTACACAGTTTGACAGCAAATACACAGTTGTTTTCAGCACAGATAGTCCAAGTGAGTATGATGATGTGAGAGCAACTCTTGAACTTACAGTTCTTGATCAAGAAGTGCTTCGCGTTGACATTAATCATTATTCTCAAAGAAGTGGTGCGTCTAGCGAAACAGGTGTTTCACTTTACAACTACTATCCAAACAATGTTTCTTCACCAAACACGACAGGACTTTTGGATATAATGGTTTATCCTTCATATGCAAAATACACTCACATCACTGTCACAAGTGAACCACAAAATGGTATAGCTCTAAGCTTTTTGAATATGAGAAAAAAAGGTCAGGGCTATAGTGTAAATCTTGCTAATACATTTGCATATATCACCAATGGTATACAAGTTTATAAAGTAGACAGTGAAAGTGAAGTCGCAAGGTATTATGTAAGGGTTAAAGTTCCAGAAGGTGTTCAAGTTGACACTGTTTATACTATATATGTAAATGTTATGAACGGCGATGAGGTTATGTACACATTGCCTTACTCTCTCATTATTGTTCCTCAAGAAAAGGCTGGGATAACAGTTGATGGAGAAAGTTCAATATATGCAATACGTGGTGAAACAATAACTGCTGACATAATTTGGGATCAGACTCAAAGCATAGATTCAATCACTGCCTTTGTGTTGCCTTCAAGTACTGATCCGGGCTCTGATAACAGTGCCGATACTATGGTTGCCGGTGATGTAAGTCTTCCATCAAGTGTCAGCGATTCAGATCGTGAAGAATATGCAACAAGTTATTACAAAGCTTCCATAAATATTGAAATTGGAGAAAATGCAAGTAACTTTAGAGTAAGAGTTGATACTTCACGTACAATAAACGGAGTAAAAGAAACAGTTTACTCATATTTAGTAGTTTATGTCATTGATTTTGAACTTGATTTCTCTAACACTCATATTGCAAATGAAGAGGGCACAGATATTGCAACTGGTGACCAATATTTCTACCATACATTAAAATTTAACTTTGGTGGAAGGTATGTTAAAAATGAAGATGGCTCGATTTCTGCAAGTGAGCAAGCATACAATGAGTTTACTCAAAATAATTATTATGTAAGTGGCGATTATATTGTAAATATTGATGGAAATAAAAATAATTCACTTTTATATAACTTATATTATGTAAATGGTAAAGTATATACTCCTGTATTAAATAACTCAGGTGAAATTACTTCACCAAGTGATACTATTGTAAGATTTGAACAAACTGATAACGATATAAGATTTATTGGTACACAAAACGGAACACAACAAATGTTACTTCAAATGCGTGTTCAAATGCCTGACCTTTCAATTCGCACATATAATTACTTCTTCTCAATAGTAATTTCTGATCCAACAAGCGATGATTCACCATCACAAATTTCAAACGCAGAAGAATTTTTAAACGCACTAAATGGCGAGTCAGAAGAAGACTATATTTTGACAAAAGATATCCACCTTTACGATTACACTCCTGCTCAAGATACTTCAAAACTACGTAGTCTTGATGGAAACGGTCATCAAATTGTCATTGTAAGCTTTAACTATGACAACACACAATCTCAAATAGATTTAGCGCTCTTTAACACTGTATCTTCAAATACTACGCTTAAAAATTTAAGAGTTAATGTGTTCCATCTAAACACAATTTCTATTACTTCGGCTTACACAAACACAGTTAATATTGCTCCTATAGCAATAACAAACAATGGTATAATAACAAACTGCGAAGTTGTAAGTTTTAGAGATCTTACAAACGAAATAGCACCTGCTGTTACAGGGCTTAGTTTAACAACTGATTCAACTATTGGAGTTTCAGCAATTACTGCTGGTTTTGTTGTCACAAATAATGGAATCATAACCAATAGCCGTGTTGGCGGAGAGAGTGTAGTTGAATACGACTCAAATGGAGATCTTATAAACACAGGTATAATTTCTCCTCAAACACATTTCCTTTCACCATTTGTAATTTCATCGTTTGGTGAAATTGCTGGCTTTGTTTACAGTAACACAAGTTCAGGGCACATCGTTAGTTCTTATGCTTCAAATATAAGAATAATTAATAATAGTAACATAGATTATACGACTATTACTGCAGGTTTTGTTGTTGAAAACGCTGGACTTATCAGTGCAAGTTACGCAAAGGGAGTTAAAAGAGAAAGCACAGATATTCATGCTACACTTTATGGTATTGAAACATCTGGTATAAGTGCTGGATTTGTTTATGAAAACTCAGGCGAAATAAACAACAGTTATTCTAACTTAACGCTAACAAATCAAAACAATAATCCAGGAAGAAACAGCGCTGGCTTTGTTTATAGAAATACAGAATCAGGAGTTGTTGAAAAAAGTTTGTCTCTTTCAAGAATTGTGGGCACAACAACTACCCAGATGAATTTTGCCGGTGTTGATGACTTTGGCAACTATCAGAATTTGGGAGAAATTACCAATTCATATTATTATGATGAAGTTTCTCTTTCTGACTCATCAGTCTTTATTGAATCGGCATATGGTGAAGGTGCTGAATATATTTCAAGTATCACTGATGAAGATTATCTCTATGGTTTTAGTTTTGCAAACAAAACGACAGAAGATGAAAATGATGGAATATGGTTTATGACAAGTGTAGGACCTGAACTTGTCAGTGCAAATCAAATATCTGTTTCATTAAGATATGCAAGCAATGCAGATCAAAGCACTCGACCAATATTTGCCTATGTTGATGAGTATAGATATGGTTCAAAAAACAACCCTATTCTTATAAGATCAGCAGAAGAATTCGCAAAAGTGTTTAGTGGCACAGACAATTCAAGTGCGTCAAGATATGTGAATACATCTTCTCGCGAGATTTTTGGTTCATATAGATTAATAAATGACATAGATTTAAGTGAACTTATTACAGATAGTAACAACACTTACACCCTTGCATCATCAAGCATGACACTAACAGGAAAATACAAAGATGTGGGCAATCAAGGTTCAATAGGTAAGTTTGATGGAAATGGCTTAACAATCTCTGGACTAGCTCTTTCTGACCCAGACGGCGAAGCCGTTAATTTTGGTATGTTTGCAAGTGTGACCGATGGCGCTATTGTCCAAAACGTAAACTTAGTCTTAGGTTCAACTAACGCAGGTGGTGACGTGTTTGGGGTTGAAGCATCTGGGGTTGAGTATGTTGGTGCACTTAGTGGAACAGTCGAAAATTCAACAGTTGTTAATGTTTCTCTTGTATCGGCTTATGATAATGCAAGTAATGTTACAGTCAGAGGGAAAAACGTTGTTGGTGGACTTATTGGACGCGTAATTGGTGATTCATATATATTCAATTTAAGTGTACAGGATATCAGTGTAACGGCAAGCATGAATCCAACAAACTATATTTCAAATAGTTATATCTCTTATAATACATACAATAGAACAAGCGATATTTTAAACGCTTACATTTCTTATGCAGGTGGTGTTGTTGGTGTACTTGATGCTTATACTTCAGCTTCTATAAATACAACGGTATATGCTGAACAACAAATATCTTCTGATGGCAATGCTATTATGCTAAAAACACTTGGAACAAATATTATTTCAGGTGGTACGGTAGGCGGAGTTACCGGATATATTGGACCATTAACAGTTCTTCAAGATGCCTTATATGAACTTAGTTATGTTGATTCACAAAACTATTCTCGACAAGGAATATACTCATATAATGGATTCGCAGGTGGTATTGTTGGATATAATGCTGGTTATATTCGTCAAGTGAGAAGTGAGCATGAAAAATCATGGCAAATTGGTGATGACGATCCAAATGACGATGGCGATGAAAGTATTGAAGCAAACATCAAAAATTACTATGCAAATTATCCAAATAATGATGATATTGATAGAGGTAATACTCAGTTATTTATGACAGAAGGTTACACCCCTATTGCTATTGGTGGTCTTGTTGGTTTGCAAGTTAGTGGAAAAATTGAAAAATCATACTCTAAATTAAATGTAATTAACACAAGAACACAAAACTCACAAAATGGCGGTGTTTATGCTGGTGGCATAATTGGTTTAAGCGAAATGTCATCAAATCCTAACACCTATGTTGAAACAAATATTATTGAAGTTTATGCATCTGGTGATGTTCAATCGCAATATGCTTCAGGAATTGTTGGACTTGCACGCGCAAGTATGCGTCTTGACAAAGTAAATGCAATAAATTATTGGGGTGATTGGCTTTTAGGTGGTGAAGGTCAAGCAAATGCTATTATTAGAGTAGACGATAGTCTTGTTGATATCAACAACATAGATACTACTTACACATCTTCTATATCTTTTAACAGAGAAAATATTAAATTTACAGATGCAAGTGAAACACTTACTCCTTCTGCACAACAATATATAAATGATGTTTCAGGAGGTGGTATAATCACATCATTGCCTTCATTTGTTGACACAATAACAGGCGCTGGTGATGATGGTGAAAATTATGATGTCTATTTCACTGGCAATGGATGGGATAAATCTTCTTGGAGCAGAGATGACAATGAACTTTATCCACATATTGTATTTGGTTATTTAGGTGGTATACACTATATAAGAACTGAGGAAGATATAGAAGATATGCGTACTGCAGGTGAAAATGATATATTTGTCATTGATCCAGATATGACCGATAAACGTCATCAAGGTTATCCAGAAGATGTACGTTATGTTGTAATTACACGTGCAATAACTCCTATCAACGCATTCTCAGGCGAATTGAGAGGACTTGATAATAGATATGAGTACGGTTTCTTGTTTAAAAATACAGCAAAACAGACAAGAGCGCTTTTCACAAACACACTTGGTGCAACATTTAGTAATTTCACAATAGCTTTTGAAAATACTACTTTTGAAAGCGCTGCAAATACTAGCCAAAATGCAATTCTTGTCGCTAATTCAACAAATACAACATTTGCTGATTTGACATTTAGGGGTGTAAAAGCAAATATAAACACATCGACTTCACAGTTTGGACTTGTAACTGGTATGGCACGTGGAAGTACATCTTTTAGGAATATCAAAATACAAGAAAGTGATATTTCATTTAAGGCGTCAACTTCACAAGATAACAATTCGGGTAATTTGTTAAGCACATCTTTGTATGTTGGCTTAGTTTTTGGTGAATCATATTTAACAACAGGTTCAATTTCTTCAATTGCGATAAAACAAAGCCACATTATTTTCACTGATGCACAAAACAATCAAAATAATTCGCTTTATGTTGGTTTGGTTGCAGGAAGATTAGCATCATCAACTGGTAATGAAAGTCAAATCTCTATTGATGGTTCAACAAATGACCAAGATGAATTTGGTGTTTTTGAATCAGGTATTAAGTTTAATTCTGATTCCACTGATTCTAAAATCTATGGACTTAGATTGGGAATGCTATTTGGTTATGTTGACAATGCTATTGTGTCTTCAAATAATCTAGATATTGAATTGTCAGCAGAAGACGATGTGATGTTTATTGATTCTTATGTCGGAGGACTTATAGGTTATAGTCAAAATATAACCTTAGATGAAATCAATGTCGATGTTTTAATGAACGTAACGACAGCAAATTCAAGTATAGGTGGAATTGTTGGATATTCACAAAATATTGTTTTTAACGAAAATACAAGCATAGATGTATCAAACAATAATGTACCGGATGTTGGTGCTGGAATAAATGTAATCAACGCCAGGGGTATAAGCGAAGACAATGGAAACAACATTGGCTCTGTATTTGGTAGTTTGACAAACTTGAACTTGGTAAATAATAACAAGCATATCATTCAGTCGCTTGTTGATATAACTGTGCAAGGCAATGGACACTACGATTATATTGGCGGAATTGTTGGAAGTTTGACTAACGGAACATTATATGGAGCTGAAAGTTATGGCGAAATAATTTTGGAACAAACTAGCGGTGAAAATAATTATGTTATTTACGTTGGTGGAATTGCTGGAAGGGCAACAAATAATAGTTCAATAGAAAATTGTTATTCATTCGGTGACATTAAGCACATAGTCATAAATGATGAAACTCAAGATTATTCAAATGTATCTTTGATCTTTTCTGGTATTGTTGCAACTGTAAGTAGTTCAAGTGTTGCTTTAAGAAATAATATAAGTACAGGCAACTTCTATCCATCTTATAAAAAGAGCACTTCACAAAACAAGACAGAAATAACAAAGTCAGTTTCAATTAACCTTGCAAGTTTAACATATGGCGGACTTGTTGGGGTTGTTAATGATAATTTAACTATTGAAAAGAATATATCAATAGCAACATTATTTAATAGATATGATAGAGATATATCAGGCACATATGAAGTGAATGCGCTAGTTGGCTCAGGCACAGAAAGTGTCACCATAGATAATGAAAACTATTATGCACATGTGGCAACTTTGTGTACTGATAGTTTAGGTAATAATGTTTCATATGAAAATATACTTTCTGGAATAGCAGGGAATACAACACTTTATGACAATATTGAGGTAATAATTGACCTTGATGAAGAAGATGAGTTATATAGTCAAATTCTTTATAACGGCGAAACTGCTGGTACAAAGTTAAATCCTTCAAATTCTCAAGAAAGAGCAAGTGTTATTGATGATGAGCAAACTTGGTATGTTAAACTTTCAGATAACACTGATGGTGGAGTACATCAGCTTACTGCTTTAACCAATACGGTGGTGATTGGTGACGGTGCACTTTTGACATTCTCAAATACAAATATAAATAAGGATTCAAAGTCGTCATTATCTCCTATACAATCAATAGATAAAAATAGCAGTGTATCAGGAATAGTTGTTGTTGCAAGTTTTGTTATTGGACAAGATAGTTCTGGTGTTGCAAGTTATAATACATTGCCAGTCGCTGGCCTTACATACCAAAATGAGGGTATCATATATTCTTGCAATGTAAGCAGAAGTAATAGTATTTTCAACAATTTAGATTCAGATTCAACTAATGCACTATCAGGCAATCAACAAAAACTTGTTGGAACAATTGATGCCGGGAAAGGTGCTGTTGCTGGACTTGTTGGTGAAAATAGCGGACTTATAAAAGATAGTTTTGTAAGCCTCAATATTTCAACGGAATATGAAGATGGCGGAAATAATCCATCATATGTTGGAAAACAAGAAGAAAATGAAACTGGTGAGGCACAAGATGTCGCAGTTGCTGGACTTGTTGGAACTAATGATGGAATGGTGGTAAATAGTTATAGTAGTGGTAATATAGACGCACCAAATGCTGTTTCGGAGAAAGGTTCAAATCTTTATGTTTACCTTTTAGCAGCAGGTAAGGTTTACGACAGTTACACTAATATGAGAGTTGTTTATGAAAATGATATAAGTGGTAACAACATGAGATTAAAGTACCACATCTTTGCCTTTGATTCAAATAACGATGCAACTTATGTTAAAAAGAGTTATTATGATCAAATTGCTGCTGAATTTTTAGTTCAAGGTAGCGGCAGCGGTGTTAATACAGAAGATTTAAGCACAAACTATATTGGCACATTGCCAGATCAAGATCATCAAATCGGAACATTTAATTATGATAGTCAATATGCCTATGGCTATGGTTCGTTTAGTGGTGGAGCATACCAGTCAATTGAATATATGCGCCATGATACAGGTAATGGTAAGCAAAGTAGTCCATATCAAATTCCAAACCTTGGTAAACTTAAACAGTTGGAAAATTCTCCAACAGAAAAAACTTATTACAATTTAGTTAATGATATAAACGCTAGTTATGTTTCAACATCATCGCTTTTGAAATGGACATCAATAAAAAATATCAAGAATATTGTCCTTGATGGTTATGATACCCTTACACCTGTGATGGACATAACAAATGAAGGGTTGAATGATTTTCAAGGAAATACACACAAAATATCCAACTTAACTACGAGAGGTGGGGGACTATTTGATACAACAACAAGTAGTGAATTAAAAAACTTGGTTATAGAAAATTTATTTATAGATATAAATGCTAATGATTACATTGTTGGATTGCTTGCAAATAAAACTGAATCTACCAATATTAACAATATAAAAATTACTTCTATAAACCCAGATATATATAGAAATAAAAAGCTTGAGTATAATGCATATTATTATGGTAATGTTGTTGGTGAACTTGGAAGCGGATCTAAGCTATCTGAATGTCAATTAATAACAACAGACAATAAAGATAATAACAATATTATTGAATTAAATTTAGGAATTACAGTTTCATCATTTATTTATGGTGGAATAGTTGGTCATGTCACAGGTGAAGCGACTGTAGAAGATTGTCGAATTGATAAAGAGCTTATGATTTCATTCAGCAGCGTACCAACTGCGACATCGACAATCATTGCTGGTGGAGTTGTTGGACTGCTTGAAAATGGAACTGTTGAAAACTCTTATCTATCAAATAATATGTATGTATTATCTGATATCTTATACGCAGATGAATCACAAAACACTACTTATTCAAATACAAGCATAAATCTTTATACAGGTGGAATTGTTGGTGGTGCAGGTTACTTGATATCTCAAGCAGATTCAACTGTAATTGGCAATAATGGTACCGGAAAAATAATCAATTCTGGTTTATTTGGCACATCATCAGTTTTTGCAGGAAATCCTTATAACATTTCTAAAAGTTATGTTGGAGGCATAAGTGGCTTTGGCGGTAATATTTCAAACAGTTATGTACGTGCTGAAAATATAATAGGAAATGCAAAGTATAATTATACATTTGAAGGTGAATCGACAAATTATATTCATGAAGACGAACAAGGGGCAACTCATCCAAGAATTTTCAGAGATAATGGAAATGGCGGTTTTGACGTTTACAAGAAATTAGGATATGCAAAAGTTTCTCAAGAAGCACACGTTGCAGGAATTGCCAATAGTTATGATAGGGTTTCATATGTTTCGACAAGCACTTCGAATATTTATGGAGGATTATCTGCAAGAAAGGCTACTGCATACTATGATGTAGACACATTGAGCATGGCTTCAAAAATACTTGGGGTTGTTGGACTATCAGAGACTGCAATGTCTTTGATGATTGCGGCAGCATTTGTATCCAAGATTCCTATCCTAGGATGGAAAGTGGCCATAGGGCTTATGGCAACTATTGCAGGTATTACAGTTGTAGCATCAGTATATATACTTACAACAGAAGTCAATATTAATGAATATTACATTGATGGTAGTGGATATAACGTATTACCTACAAATGAAAAAAGCAGTTACTATTCACTTTCATATAAAAGAGCGGATTGGACTAAAATTAACATATTTGCCTTTGGTGGTGATCCAGTAAGTGCCACAGTGGAATTACCTCTTGGTGTGCCAATTCCTAATGATACAGCAACATCAGCGTTAGATGCCTTTATGAATGATGGCGTTGATGAATGGATGGGATTGCAAAAATATAATAATGAATTTATTTACAATAACTATTTGAATGATAATAACGTAACAAATTTATACGTTTACGATGTATATTCCCACTCAATTGGTAATGCAAAAGATGGGGAAACAAAAGGTGGTACACAAAATGTTGCATGGCGTAGTGATCTATATCAAGTTCATGAAAATTTGATTGAAAATAGTAGCAAAACATTGTATTCATTTAACGATGTTGCAATGTTTGATGAAGATTATCAATATATTTATGATGTTTCAGGTAGTGTAATAACTAAATTAAGTAAGGCCGAAGGTGTTTCTAATACATATGGTAAGTTTGGAGATGATTGGATAACAGTTGATGGAGATTATATTCCAAGCACTTCACCAGAAGTTGCAAGCACTCCAAGTATTGATCTTTTTGATCAAAATACAACTGCATCTGGAACAGATCAAAGTGCGACTGCGACAATCAAAGTGAACAGCGTTGAGGATTATCGTGCTACAGTTAATTTAGTAAATAAAATTTTGTCATATCAAAAATATGAGGCTGTCGTAAATTCAAATGAATTTAATGATTTGCGGTTAAACAATAGTGAAAAATTCAAGAGTTTAGTAGATGCTATTCAAATTTCAGGGGGAATTACCATAGAATTAAACTTCTCAAATAGTGCAGGCACAAGTTTTGGTACGCAGGTTGATGGATTTGGTGAAAGTGAGGAAAGTCCATTTAGTGGAAAAATAACATCTTCAAGTTATAAAAAAGCAGAAATAAATGGGTTTTTAATAAACAACACTGGAGCTGCTATTGGACTTGTGAATTATGGTAAAAATGTTGACATATCTAATTTGGATTTAACTTATCATACACAGCAAAGTGCAATTGCAAATACAGATAAGTCAATGGGTGGACTTATTGGTACGCTTGTTGATGGTGGCAATGTGAATATTTCAAACACAGAAGTATCGCTGATTGTCAAAGATTACATACAAGGTAGTCAAAGTAGTACATACACTTTAAATGCAGGTGGTTTAGTTGGAAGTGCTAAAAATAGTACTTTAACAATTCAAAATACTGATATTGAATTAAGTACTGATTTGACTGCAAGCGGAAGTTTAGATCAATCAGAATTGACAGGTGTCGGTGGACTTATTGGTAGAACTGAAAATACCAATGTCAATATAAGCGACATTGTGTCAGTTGATTTGTACGGAGAAGGCATTGTTTCAACATCATCAAATAATATATTTGGTGGTGCTATCGGGTATATGTTAGATTCTAACATTTCAACACCTGATGGTGGTAGTTCGCAACTTGATATAACAGGAAACATCGATGTTGAAAATACATCTGGTAATAGTGTATATGTTGGTGGTTTGATTGGATATTACAACAATAATGAGGGGCAAGTCATTAAATTAAATGATATATCAATTGGATTATCAAAAATTGAAGTCACAGCAGGAATAAGTGAAGTTACAACTTACGCTGGTGGGGTAATTGGATATTCTAAACAAAATACTTCATTGCCAATATCAAAAGATACCAATATAAAAGTTGGTACAGAAAATCAAAGATTAATCATAACATCTGGAATTAATGGTACCAAATTCTCGACTAAAGCATATGCCGACAATTACATTGGTAATAGAGGCTCTGGTTATGACTATGATGGTAAAGTATCTGTAAATACATCAGTACTTGCTATGGCTGACCCTTCGTATTATTTTGATTCTTCTGATGTTGAAGATATAACTCAAAAACCAAAACTTATAAATTCACGTCAGATTATAGGGGTAATTGGAAAACAAACAAGTGTAACAACAGAGGGTGGTGATTCTCAAACAGGTAGTCAAGCTGATTCTAAAACAGGTAATCAAAATATTGAAAGTAATTCAATAATTACATATATGAAAGTTGATGCTTATGAGTATGAAACACAAGTATCAAGAAAAATGGATTCGTATGTTAATGGTGAAAATAGAGTTATATATAATTATCAGAAAAATATTTATATTATTATCATTAATGGATCGGTGTTGGAAGATTCATATAAGGGG
Organism: uncultured Clostridia bacterium; assembly: GCA_944384405.1. Lineage (GTDB taxonomy): Bacteria > Bacillota > Clostridia > Christensenellales > UBA1242 > UBA5893. Next base: position 109,677 of record CALWTH010000041.1, on the reverse strand, counting down.
ACACAAGATGTTCACTCCATTCAAGAGACAGTTTATAGGCTATCTATAAATGGTTATAGATATGATGACAGCACGATAAGTGACATTGTTACAGATACATCACTAGAATTTGTCACCGCTCACCAGCTATTTACTACAAGTTCTATATATAAAACTTATTTAGATAATTCTGCACCAATTCCAATGACAAGTAGAAATGATAATTTTGCTATTAATAACATTACAATATTATCAATAGACCAATATAATAAATTTAGTGCGGGAAGTATTACAACACAATCTGTTCCTTTCTATACAATAGTCACAGAGCAAAATGGACAGTATATTAATTTGAACAACACAGAGATTGTAGACTCTACAATAACTACAAGTCCAGATATTGATCAAGGAATATTAGATGGTATTGTAGACGAAAATGGCAAAATTGATGAAAGTGCACTCGGCGACTTGGATTTGGGAATAGATGACGATATAATAGGTGAAGACGGAAATTTAAAAGAAGAAATATCCAAACAAATGAAGTTCAAATTCATTAAACATATAGATAAAAATGATACTGAGTATGCTGAATTAATTAAAAATATGGGGCCGGGTTGGTATCTTGTATACAGCACTCTTGAAAATAAGAATGTTGTAAAGCCTATTTACATAGAAAAAGATCATGTTATCTACAATTCACAAATTTCATCAATTACAAATTCAATAAGCTGGGATATCAAAGATGATAATGAAAACATTTTGGATCTTGACGATATTAAGTCAACAAGTAGCACCATATTTAATATCAACCTTAATGACGGAAATAAATTAGAAATTGATAAATCAACCCCAACAGTTTTGTATGAAGGCTCATTGAACATGTTTGTTACAACAAATGGAGTAATTAACATTGATGGTTTAACACATTCAGACAGAAGATATAAGACAATTTTCATTTCATTTAATAATGGATTTGCAACTGAACAAAACATGTCAGGCACACAATACCAAGAATATATATTCCTTGTTGATTCAAAAGACAATGTATATTACCTTGGCAATATTTCTTATATATCAAGTAGCAAAATAAATTTTGAAGTTGGAGTGTCAAGAAATGATATGTTCTTCCCTGAGAGACAAAATAAGGGACAAAATGAGGGACAAAATGAGGGACCAATAAATATCATTACATATCAGAACAATCTGTTGTCATTAAACGAGATTCAAAATATCAATGATAGCGGAATTAATTTGTCGGATATTGTTAATTTAACTTTTGATGTTATCAATTCAACTACAACGTATTATATTGATGCAACATCACAAGGCACTATTTCTAATATCTATAGAAGAAGTGATATAATCACTACTACTTATTCCATTTCACTTAATTCTATCATTGCTGAAGGATTTAACAATATTTCAGTTGATTTTAATTATAATGTTTCTTCAGAAAATCATAATGGTGAAGCCTTTATTGTCAATGATGATGAAGTCATTGAAATAAAGCAAGATAATCAAACAGTAACTTACAAGCATGTCAGGGCTAATGTTTATAAAATGTCAGGCACACAACAAATCGCATTAAATGCTGTTGTGTTAGAAAAAACATCTAAACAATCTAGCGGATCAAATGATCAAACACAAACAATAATTTATGTGTTTGATTATGATGGTAGTGGCCATTTAACTGGCTTTACATTGTATGATGAAACCGATTTTGTTCTAAGCGAAGATGGAACATACTACATAATCAAAGAAGATGCAAGTGGTGACAAATATGATGGATATGGTATAAGTAGCAACATTGTAAGTGTTGATACCACCGATGAAAATGATTTTGGTGTTTCATATGAAATTTACAATGGAGCAACAACAATCACTTTTGAAAACAATGGACAAAATGGTTATGTTCAACTTAAGGGAACAAATTATACCTTTAAATATGAGAATAACATTTTGACAGTTTATACTGATAAAGAAAGTTATATATTTGAATTTGTTGATGGCAATTTTGTAAAAACACAACATAAATTCACTTTAACTTTAACAGAAGGCACGTACACAATAACCGAATCGTATTCTGACGCAAGTAAAGTGACTATCTTAGTGGAATTTAACGCAATAACTAATTCTATTGAAATAGCGGATAGTGATGGAACTTTCCACACAGTTGCAAACAATAACAAACAGTCACCAACACAAGTAATAAATAATATTGAATATTTGTCTAAAAATTGGTGGACAGATGATGTCAATTTAGCAACAAAAGGATATATTGAAGTTCATACTTCAAAAAATGAAGAAATGCCGGTTGCAATTATTGAAAGAACCACACTCCATTCATTAACTTACAAAGTGTTGACAACATCAGACAATTCTGACAAAACTGAAGCACATCTATACTTTGATAACAATAGTAATGTCATTTTAATTTTCATTAAACAAAATGGAGACTATAAGTTGCTAAAGAGTGGTGAAGATGTTTATAATGACCTTGGATATAAGTTAGATTTAGATACAATGATTTTGTCACTAAAGAAAAATAGTGCTGGAATAATGACACTACTAGTGGACAATCCTGTATACGACATTAGTAATGGGTTCTGGTTGAATTCATCTGGTACTAATATAGCCAATAGTGATTATTCATCAAATACACTAAATTACAAATGGTATTTGTATAACGACACTCATGTAAATGGAGAGAAAAAGTCACATACAAAAATTGAATGGACTTATGATGGTGAAGACATAGTTTTGGAATTGGATTTTGCACTAAGTTTAACTGATGAAAATCCTGGAATTAAACTTATTCCTTTCAATGGAAGTTATGCAATTAAAATACCACAAAACCACTACTATACACTAAGAGGATATAAAATATCAGGTACTGTTGGTGAGGTATTATCACAAGAAGGTACTTATACAAGTTTAGGTGTTTCGGTTCCAAAAGGTATTTACGTCTTGAAAAACAATGCAACGGTTACAACTGATTCTGGTGACATTACAGTAAATGAATATGTATATGCTAGACATAACACAGATGAAAATTGGTATAGTGGCTTAGGGAACAAAACTGAAACATTTGAGTATACGACTGATGATGGTGTTAGTGTAAGCGACACAATCACAAGAAGTGCAGTTACCATAAACACTGAAGACAACATTGCTACATTTACAGAAACAGTAGAAAAAACAACAGTTGGCGAAGATGGTACCGAACAAAAATCCACCATAACATATAATTGGACGTTTGATGCAAGTAAAGAATATATGAAATTCTTCAAAGTTGAAGCCTTTCTTGGAATAACCATTGGTTATAATAGATATTCAGATGAGGGATATGCCTGGAATATTAACGAGTCAAGTGCTTTTGCATCTACAGTTATTAAGTTGCCTATTACTCAAATTTCCGATGAGGAGTATGCAATTTTGCTATTAGATGTTGTGTTCGGCGAGATGAATGATCAAATAATAGTAGAAGAATAGCAGCACTGTTTAAGGGGGAAAAGCAAACTATGGCAAAAAATGGAGAGAAAATGAAAAAATATTTTATAACATTTAGTTTAATTTTAATTTCTATGTTTACGTTTTTACTTTCAGCGTGTGGAGAAAACTATGATGACCTTTCTCTCCATTTTTCAAGCCAAAGTATTGAAGTAGAACAAAACACAAGTCAAAATTATGAAATAACAGTTGACAATTATTTTTCTAGTAATATTCATTTCAATTTTTCATTTGACACACAAATTGCCACTGTTTCCAATTTAACACATCTTGGTGGGGGACAATACCAAATAACTGTTAAAGGTCACACACCAGGTAAGGCAACATTAACTATCACTTTGCTTGAAAATTCCAATTATATAAATATTCCAGTGACAGTTTATGAACCGCTAACAAGTATCACTTTAAAAGAAGACACAAACTTGTTTGTTATTCGTGGACAATCATTGCAACTTTCAAATGATATGCTTGATTTTTATCCACTATCAACTATAGAACGTGATGTTAGGTTTCAGATTGGAACTGAGATTATTGAAGATGGATTACTCACAACAAATCAAGTCACTACAGATGAAATTGTTGTGACGGCGGTCAGTTTGGCTGATGAAAATATCACATACACATTTTCAGTAAAAGTGGTTGATGAAATTGACACGCAAAATATTTCTTTAAGTTACAACGATACAATCATACCTTCCATAGATCAAGATAGTGATAGTTATATTGAACTTATAGAAAATGACAACGAACAATTTCAAAAGACGTTAATGCTTGCATATGATGAAGCATACACATATGAAGTTTTTGCAAATAGTACTCATACAGTGGCACAGACATCTCAAACGCCAACAATGCAAAATATAAAACAAGTGACAATTCAGGCAACTGACTTTGCACTTGTTGATGATGTTTTGGTAATAAGAGTAAAATATAGCGACTATGACGCTTATTATGTTGATATTATGTATAAAGTCAAAATCATATCAAGACCTGAAAGTGTTTTGGTAAATGCACAAACAGAAGCACAGGACATAAACTTGTTTGACAATGACGATATCGGCAGTGCAAAACAATTTTTGTTTACTGTAAGACCACAAAACGCTGATTATGATTACTTGTCTTTGTCGTTTTATATTCAACGAGGTGGCGAACTTTTAAATGTGCCTTACTCTGATATAAGGCAGTATATTTGTATTATCTATGGTATTCAAGAAATTGATAATGATGTGCTTATTTCTGATTTAACAATTCCACTTCAAGTATATGGACGTGAAATCTTGCCTGAAAATCTTGGCGAAAAAATTGTAGTCAGAGTCACAGTCAATGCCGAATTGACTACAGACACTATTTATAACGATATAAATTTCACAGTTCAAAAGAGTGCAACGGACTTTAGAGTTGAAGATATTTATGCAAATTCAACTATATATGTTAAAAATGGCGAAAGTGTGACATTTAGTGGCTTTGTTGTGCAAGAACAAGGTGCTTATGTTGGAAAAATCACAGCATCAAGTGATGATGTTGTTTCAACCTCTGTATGCACAATTATTCAAACGCCTTTAACTGCAGATGATGTTGCGTCAATTGATATAACAACACATAGCGTTGGAGAAGCACATTACACACTTGTTCTTGAAAATGGTATTTCTACACGCATAACAATAGTGGTAAAAGATGAACTTGACGTTGACAATCTTTGGTTCTATGTTTCAACTAAAGACGATAACATTGCCGAGGTTCAGTACAGACAAATTGGCGAAAATGAAACACTTGACTTTGTTGCAGTGAGAGGAATTGGCGATGTTGAAATATTAGCAAGCACATCACCAATGGGCATAACAAGTCAATCTATGTTTGAAATTTCATATCAGTGTGATAACACAAATGTTTTAATAAATGAAAATGTTATCTCTTTCACTTCGGTTGACAACACAAGACAGACAATTCATGTTACTGTGAGAATTAACAGAATTGAAAACTTCATGCTAACTATTGACGAAGAAATGTTGGAAAGTACACAGTTTGATTTTGAAATCATATGTTTTGAACCAATTTCTAATTTTAGTTTTGATGCCAAAAATTCAAGTGATTTGGAAGAAAAATACTCCAAAAATGTCAATGTTTATGACCTAAACACTCCTCTTGGCTATTTTGATAGGTCAATGGCAATGGTTGAATTTAGGCTTATGCTAGATGGAATTGAAACAAATGTTAACGATTTGTTATTGCAAAATCTTGATCTTGAATTTTCTTTTTCTGTTTCATCGGCATATGATGGTGCTTATGGAAGATATGCCCTTACCGATGCCGGAAGTATAGTCTATGGCTACTACTATGATAATTATAATGGCGAACTTATGTTTGTTTGTGATGCAGTTGGAAATCCAATAGCAACATTTACCATTACAGCAAGTATTTATGAATATGGAACAATGATATCGTCAACTGTGACAATAAACATTGTTCAATATGTTCAAGTTGAAGAAGTTTGGTTTTATAACTATATAGATGAAATATATCTAGATTCAACTCACACTCAAGAGATTATTTATCCTTATATTTTACCACAAAATGCAACTAATAAAAGTTTCTTTGCTTGGTTTGAACCAAATGATGGAGTGGGTTCAATTATACAATTACAATATGATGAAAACAGAATTGTCGTTGATTACACAGGTGCAGGGGGTGGAAGTGGTATTATAAAAATAGTACCAAACTCATTATTTAATAGTTCTGACAGAAATGATTATTCATATTCTATTGAAATTCCTGTTACTGTTGGTGATGGCTCAATTTCTAGTCCACTTCATATTGGAAGTTGGGAACAATTTAAAAACATTGATTTATCAAAACATTATATCATAGATGGAACAATTGACGGCGGTGGTGAAGAAATTGCACCTTTGGGTGAACTTACAGGTGGAATTTCAGGCAAGACTTCAAGTGATGGCTCAGTATCAGGTATTACTAATTTTAAAGTTAAGTCTGCTTATTCGGTAACGGCAGGATTAAATGCAGGCGACTACTATGGACTATTTTCAAGTATTGCAAGTGGCGCATATGTTAAAAATTTAACAATTAGCGGTGCAATAGATGTTGAAAGTAACACAAATTCATACATAGGACTTTTGGCTGGTGTAAATAATGGAAGTATTGAAAATGTCAATGTCAATTTAAGTCAAAGTACTGTACAAGTGCAGTCAGCAATAACGGCATATATTGGTGGTGGTGTAGGTCAAAACAATGGTGAGTATATAATTGATATACAAAATTCATCTGTAAACTCCACAATGTTTACATACATGCAAAAAAATAGTGTGCTTGATATTCAACTTTCTGGTGGCACAAGTTATATAGGTGGTGTTGTTGGTGAAAACTGTGGTAATTTGCAGTTTGTTAAAGCCGATAATATGAATACATACAATAACTATGGTGTTTCAAGCCAAGTTTATATATCTGTGACTGGTGCAAACACAACGACTGGTGCAAACACAACTTCTAGTGGTGTTGGTGGAGTTGTGGGTAAAAACACTGCTGGCAATGTCGTTAATATTTTGGCAACAGGAAGAGTTTCTGCTTCCAGTTGTGCAAATGTTGGCGGACTTATTGGACTTTTAGATAACGGCGGAGAAATTTTAGGCAACACCACTAGAGTTTATGTTCGTGGAAATACTTATGTTGGTGGACTTATTGGTTTTGTTGGAAATGCAGAAAGTTCAGATATATCAAACAATAAAGTTCAAGCAACAGATGATAGGACACTTACAGGACTTGATGCAACTTTGATTGTTGCAAACGCTTCTAATAGTATTGCAAAGATATTCAACTCAGTTAACGTTGATGTTGATGCTTCAAACACTGCACTTTCATATATAACAAGGACATTTGTGCAGTACGGACAAAATGGTAATATAGAAGGCATAAACACATATTACGGCGAACTTGTTGCTGGTGCAAATGTTGAAATTGAACAATTTGAAAAGGTGTTTACTGGTACTCAAGATAAAGACAATTATCTGAATTTAACAAAAAATAAAATTGTTGTTATGTATTATCAAGCAAAAGATAGTGTAAATCAAAGTTACTTAAATACTTTAAATACACAGAGTTTGCCTTCCGATTTATTTGCCCAAAATGTTGAAATAACAATTTCATCAAATGCAACTAGTGTTGTATCAATCACAACGGAAGGGAAACTTAGGCTTCACAAAACTGGTACAGTTATTTTGACTCTCACTTCAGTGCTCAATGCCGGAATAAGTCAGCAAATAACTTGTGTTGTGACAAATTACGTCAGTGGAGTAAACTTGTATTTGTCATCAGACTATACAGACGAACTTCTGCAAAATTCACAAATTAGTGTGACAAATAGAAATACAACAACTCTTTATCCAAGATTTGATGCCTTTGCAAGCGTTGGAAATATGCGAATTAATCTTGTTGAAAGTCAAACTGCTAAACTTGAAATAGTTTCAAACGAAGACGTCAATGTGGTGCAAAGTTCAGGTACAGTTATTTTGCAAGGGGTGGGAACTGAAACTCAAACAACACCAAAAGCAATTCAATTTTACATTTATCTTGATGTGAACAATACAAAAATGTATTTAGCAAAGTCACAAGATGATGAAACAGAGTTTAATTTTGTTGAAATTGCAAGAGATGACGCTACTATAAGCAAGACAATTTATACCACATATTCACAGGGAATATATAATATTGAAAGTGACAAGACAAACATTTCACTTGTGCCAAGTGATGTTTTCTCAATTAAAGTCAGTTATTTAACAGATGACATTAATGATGAAATTGAATTGTTTGTCACCTATCTTGAAAATGGCGAAGTTCTGAAATTTGGTGATGCAGACTTTGAAAACTACTTTATTGCGAAAGCATCAGAAGTGTATTTTAATAATGGAAGATATTATATAGACTATACTTTTGAAATGAACACAGACAACGCAATAAGAATTGGCGACTATATGTTCACATTCACAGGTGCTGATGGGGCAGTCAGCAAAAATGTTTATGCAACTTTTGCTAAACAACCAATAAATAATGTAATTGTGAAAAATTATAGTTTCACAAACAATGAAGATGTTATTTTGGTTGACACAGGCGATGGGTATTATGTCTATAACACAAGTTATTCAATGACAGAAACAAACATTGTTACCGCCGGTGAACCAAATATATTGAAAGTCGTGATAAATCCAGCATATTCTGATTACTCCTACATTGAAGTTACAAATTCTCAAGAAAACATATCCAGTGGCAACGTTGTACTTTTTGGGCTTTTGGTTCCAAGAAATAATAATCAAGGAGAAGCAGTTATTTCGTCAGATGCCTTTTTCACAAGTACAGGCATAAAAGTCATGAAGTCATCAATTGTTGGTGGTGAACTTAATGTACTTTACAGAATGGCAACAAATGTCACCGAAGGTGATTCAATCACTTTGTATGTGAACTTTTATAATGCAGATGGAGAAATCGTATACTCACAGCAACAGCGTGTTTTGACAATATCTTTAAACAAAACAATTGAAGTAACTTTGGCAGATAAAGGTGCATCTGATCATTACTATGTTGCAAGAGGATATAATTACTTACTAAATATCAACACAGTTGGTTACAAAACTTCTGATGTTGTTGTTGAAAGTTCGTCACCATATGCACAAATTATAAATGACAATGGTACATATTATCTAAAAATTTCAGATAATATAAGTTATCCTCAAGGTCAGCAATATGGTGGATATGACGTCACAATAACATACTACGGAACAACAACTGTTGACGGAGTCACAACGAGTGGAATTAGAAATTCGTTCACATGCACAATTGTTGAATATGTGCTTGGAAATCTTGATGATATGAACGAAGTGTTCAAAAATTCTGAGATTTATCTAAATCGCGGCAATAGTGCTGATATTAGAGATTTGCTTATTGATAATCTTGATGTCGAATATTCTGGCAATGCAATTACTGCTGTCAATGCTTTAAAAGCAAGTTTAAAACAAAATGGTGTGTTCTATTATAAATTAAGTGATGAAAACGGATATGTTAGAATCACAGACGAAACAAGTTTAAGTAATAATATTTTGGATATTGATGGCTATAATTTGACAGTAAAATATGTTGGAGAAAATTTATTCTCACTTGGAGTTTATGCAAGACTTCAATATCTCAATGGTTATGTTCAAGTTATGCTCTTAAATGAAGATGAACTTGAAGACATAAGTGATGTAGATATTAAAAAGTTTGATGTCACAGTCAATCAAAACACATCACTCGACAGTCCACTTCCAATCTACACACAAGAGCAGTTATTGGCAATGAGTGATGGCAATTACTATATTTTAATGAACGATATCACAATCGCTTCTGATTTCACGCCAATTGATGCAAGTGTTGCTAGATTTGACGGAAACGGTCACAACATAGTATTTAGCGGAATTTATTCCGATTACACAACAATTGACAACTTTGGATTATTTTCAATAATTGACGAAAACTCAGTTGTCTGCAATGTAACCATAGAAGTTGGAAGAAATACAACATTTAATTTCAGAAATGAAAGCAATGGAAACGTATTTAATTTTGGTTTGCTTTGTGCACAAAATAATGGAACAATAACAAATTGTCAAGTTGTTTGTCGCGATGACTCATCTTCATTAATTGTGACAAATTCGGCACCAATGTCATTAACATCAACTTCAAATATTTCACCTTTTGTTGCAGTTAACTCTGGTTACATAACAAATTCAAGAGTAAATATTCGTGTTGAAAGTTATGGAGCCAACCTTGCAGGTTTCGTCGCAATAAACAATGGACATGTCGCATCAAGTTATGTAAAGAGAAGTTACATAAGAAATTCAAGTACAAACGTAAACAATGCCACTGCTGGCTTTGTTATTCAAAATACTGGCACAATATTTGCAAGTTTTATTGAAGGCGAATACTTGTCAGGGCTTTCATATGTTTACGCAAGTGACACCAATTACATTATAAGAGCGAACTCAATTGCAGGGGCGTTTGCGTACATAAATGATGGTACAATATCTAACTGCTATGCGAATATCCCATTGACATCTTCATCTATAAACTCTGGTTTTGTTTGTACAAATAACGGAGAAATTAAATCATCATATACAACAAGTAAACTTGGGGATAGAGATATTGGTAACCACCCATTCTATATCTATTCACAGGGCTCAATAACTGATAGTTATTATTTAAGTGATGATAATTTCAATGTAGATATCAATACATCAAATGAAAAATATGGCAATGATAAACTTAGAAAAACACTTGTTATTGAATTTGCTATTGGCTATGCTGTCACGCGCATTGGTGCAAACTATATAGTTGGCGAAAAATTGTTTGATAGTTTTGCAATAAACAGTAATGATGATATCGCAAGTGGCGTTTGGTTCTATGCAAAAGACAACAACTCATTCTTGACAAATCAAACAATTTCAACAGGAATGGAAATTTCGTCTAGTGATTACAGAAACTATTTACAATATTCAAGACTTGTTACTGTTCAGGGATTGCAAAAAGATGGACAATATATGCAATTTAGAGAGAACAGACCTCAACTTGTTACGGCAAACATTATTGCTTATTCATCAAAATATATTGTTGAAGAAGAATATGTTGAAGAAACAGGCGAAACAATATATATCTATGCAGAAACTCCAGGTTCATACAGCGAAGGTTCTATGTACAATCCAATAATTGTTGCTTCTGCAGTTTTATTTGAAGAAGATTTTATATCAAATAGCATAAGAAATATTAACACTAAATATTATCGTTTGATTAAAGATATTGATTATATCGAAGAGAATTTGGCTGTTAGTTCGTTGTACTCTTACGTTCTTGGCGGATATTTTGAAGGCAATGGACTAAGTATTTCAAACTTCTCAATAAACTCAAATGCAAGTGTAACATCTGGTGGTTATTTCTCACAAATTGGCTATGGCAGTGACTATGCAACTATACAAAACATAGAATTTTCACCAAAATATATCAACCTTCCAAACGCAGTTAGTGTTGGTACAATCGCTGGTACAGTCAACAGAATGTATGCTTATAATGTTATTGTTGACGGATATAACTCCAGCACGACTTCAAACGTTGTGTTAGGCAAGAACATTGTGGGTGGTGTATTCGGAAGAATTGTAAATTCGTTTGATATACAAAATATTTATTCTTCAATCTCAACAAATGCATATCAAACAAACAGTTCAGATAATTGGACTGAGCAGTCTGTCCAAAATCAGATACTTTATGAAGAAGGTGGTTCAAACTACAACACAGTTTCTTATTCAGGAAGTATTGTTGGATACCTTGGCGGAGTTGGTAGACTTAAAAATGCTTATATCACAAACGCTGTGGCATCAATAGGAATGGTAAGCGGATTTATGTTTGGTGGAATTGGTTTGAACGCCGAAGTGCAAGATGTTGAATTTCAATATCAAAATCTCGCCAACTATTTCATTCGCGCAAGTGCATATGGTGGAATAATTGTTGGAGATCTTAAAGGTACTTTAAGAAATGTGAACGTATATGCTTTAGACACAAATACAGACGAAGAAGGGGAGTTAGAACAACAAAATTATTACATCTTTAATCTTACTCCAAAAATTCCAATTGCAGTCGGGGGACTTTGTGGAATTGTCCGTGGGAACAAAGAACAAACACAAAACATAATTGATTGCAATGTTGATATTGATATACAATTCAATAGTGCAATAGTTGTTGGAAAAGTCGGAGGACTTGCAGGAAAAGCGTTGCAAAATGTAGTGATACAAAACAGCAGTTACACAGGTGATTTGCTCACAGGTCAAAGCGCTCTTGGTGGAATTGTTGGAGAGATTGAATTTAACGGAACATTTGGAAATGTCATCATGCAAGATATTTCAGTTGGAGCAACAGAACAATCATGTGTGATTAAATTAATTAAACCGGCGCAGGAAGAAATATCAAATGCAAGTTATGTTGGTGGCGTTATTGGTTTGATTACAAACACACAATCTTTGTCAAACACTCAAAATGGTAAATTTATTGTAAACGCCAATACGGTAAATGCCGAAATTACTTCTGATATAAGTATTTACGGTGATAATATAGGAAATGCCGAGTCGGACATCGCCATATCTTATAGTGTTTATGTTTCAAGATTTATTGGAGGATATGTTTCTACGAGTGGTTCAAATGAAACTTTTGCTGATTTTTATGCAAAATTAACACAAGACATCAAAGAAAATGTATCATTTACAGTGGGAGACTTGGTTGTGAATATGAACTTGTATTTAAAGAATTTACGCAATGGAAATAGTGTACAAAAATTACCTTATGGCTACAACATTTATTTGTCATCATTTATATATGACTTTACTGGATTCGATGATTTTTATATTTCTGTTTATCCTTTCATAATAAATGGTGTTACTCAAAGTTCATCTAACGCTTATAATTTGCTTATAAGAAATGGAGTAATACAATAATAGAAAGCAATGAAGTTTAACTTCATTGCTTTTTTTATGTGTATATATTTGAAAAAAAATATATTTGTGATAAAATAAAATTGTGAATTTTCAAAAATATTTTTCAAAACAAACATATATGCAAGATATTTTGCAACAAAAAGTCAACAAAAAACTTGTTGGCGGATATCTTTTCTTTTGTCCGGACACGCTCACACTAAATGAAATTTTATTAATGTGTGCAAAACAAATCTTGTGTGATAGTAATGGCGATGACAATTGTCCAATTTGTCAAAAAGTGCAATGTGGTTCTCACCCTGATGTGTGTGTGTATCCAAAAGGTGATGCTTTCAGCACAGATGATTCACAATCGGTGATACTTGATGCAAACAAAAAGGCAATTTTGGGCGAATATAAAATATTAATGATAAAAAATTTAGAAAATTCAAGCGAGCAGTCACAAAATAAACTGCTGAAAGTTTTGGAAAATCCACCTAAAAACACAATATTTTTGATTTCCACAACAAATTTAAACAAAGTGCTTCCAACGGTGAAGTCAAGACTTTTGAAAGTGGAAATTCCACCTTTTGATAAGCAAACCTTGACACAAATTTTTTCTGAATATCAAAAACAGGAAGATTTTGCACTTGCAATGGATTATTCAAACGGATATATTGGTGAAACAAAACAAATTTTACTTGACCAAGACTTTTTGGCAAACTATGCGTTGGCAAAAAACATTGTCACAAATCTTAAATCAAGTTCTGAAATCGTAAATTATATTGTGCCCAAGATGAGCAAAAATCAATTTTTGGACACTGTTAAATTTATGCAAAGCATGTATAGGGATATTGCACTTGTAAAATCAAATAAAATTGAATTAGTTAAAAATAAGACGCTTGTCAGCGTTTTTGAAAACATTTCTGATGAATTTTCAATGAAAGCACTTGTTGAGATAATAAAAAGAATAAATGATGTAAACAAAAAACAATTTTCAAACGTAACACTTTCGCTTTTGTTTGAAAATTTGCTTACTAGTATTTTGGAGGTTAAATATTTATGCAGATAGATAAAGTTGATGTTTCGTATGAACCAAATGGAAAGATATATTCATTTTTAGCGAATAAAATGGCGTTAAAAAAAGGCGATGTGGTGGTTGTTGACACTGTTAGAGGGTTGGAACTTGCATATGTTGTTAAAGACGTCGAATATATAGAAAATTATCCACATGAGTTAAAAAAAGTTATTCGCATGGCAACAGATGATGACATTAAACAAAACAAAATAAATATTGAAAAGCAAAAAGAAATCAAAAAAACGGCAGAGAATTTAAGCCAGAGTCTTGGACTAGATATGAAAATAACAAACGCAGAACTTAGTCTTGACCAATCAAAAATTGTCATCAATTTCACATCAGACAACAGAGTGGATTTTCGTGAACTTGTAAAAAAACTTGCAGCAATTTATAGGTGCAGAATTGAACTCCATCAAATTGGTCAACGTGTTGAAACGCAGTTGCTTGGCGGACTTGGTCCATGTGGGAGAGAAGTTTGCTGCAGTAGATTTTTGAAAGACTTTGACCATGCAACAATCAAAATGGCAAAAAATCAAGGGCTTAGCCTAAATCCTAGCAAAATCAGTGGGCTATGTGGAAGGCTTATGTGTTGTCTTGCATACGAAAATGAAATCTATGCAGAAATTTCAAAAAAGATGCCAAAAATAAATTCTGAGGTCAAGACAAAAGATGGTGTTGGAAAAGTTGTTTACAACAATCTTTTAAAGCAAACTGTTGATGTTAAGTTTGAAAAAGGTGATAGTTTTGAAATTGTAAACTATGCCCTTGATGAAATTACTGTGCTTGAGGTCAAAGATGTTAAGGCTTGATGACCTTATGCTTGATGGGCTAAAAATTTATCAATATGTTGATGGCTATAATTTCACTAGCGACAGTGTACTTTTAAGCAACTTTATTTCAGCAAAAAAGTCTAGTGTTTGCGTTGAAATTGGTACAGGTAGTGGCATAATATCAATACTTTTGTCACACAAACAAAAAGTAGATAAAATTTATGCCTTTGAAATTCAAAAAAAATATAGTGACTTGGCAAGAAAAAATGTTGAATATAATGGCATAAAAAATATCGAAGTTATTAATGATGACATAAAAAATTATTCAAAATATATAAAAAATCAAGTTGATGTTGTCTATTCAAATCCGCCATATTTTACTGGTGAAATAACAAGTCCAAACGAAGAAGTCGCCATTGCAAGACATGAAAAATATCTACCATTGAGTGTTGTCATAAGTGTGGCGAGTAGGCTACTTAAAAGTGGTGGTAGTTTTTATGTTGTGTATCCTGCGCAAAGACTGTGTGAACTTATTGTTGAACTTGTAAAAAATAAACTTATGCCAAAAAAGATGTTTTTTGCACAGCCAACAAACACTAAAGACGCAAGCACCGTATACGTAATGTGCAAAAAAGATGCGAAGTTTTCAGTAAAAGTTTTGCCGGTGCTTATCACTAACGACCTTGACGGCAACTATGTACAAACAATTCAAAAATTATATCGTGATGAGGTGAGATAATGGTATATTTTGTATCTACGCCAATTGGTAATTTGCAAGATATTTCGCTAAGGGCTCTTGAAACACTAAAAAGTGTTGATGTAATTGCCTGCGAAGATACTCGCAATTCATTAAAACTATTGAACCACTATGATATTCATAAAAAACTTATTGCATATCATAAATTTAACGAAAAAACAAGTGCAAAAGGTATTGTCGACTTAGCAAAAGAGGGGAAGAACATTGCCGTTATTAGTGATAGCGGCACACCACTTATATCTGATCCTGGTGAAATCCTTACACAAAGTTTAATAGAAAATAACATTGAATTTACAGTAATACCAGGAGCAAGTGCAGTTTTATCGGCGCTCATTTTAAGTGGTTTTGCAGGAAGTGAATTTTGTTTTGTTGGATTTTTAAGCGAGCAAAACAAAAAGAGAAAAATTCAACTAGAAAATGTCAAAAATTTTTGTGGTGCAATAGTGTTTTATGTTTCACCTTATAATGTTTTTGATGATGTGAAATTCATTTATTCATACCTTGGCACAAAAAAAGCATGTCTTGTAAACGAAATAACAAAAGTTCACGAAAAGACAATATTTTTCGACTTGGGCGATGAGTTGGATTTTGAACCAAGAGGTGAATATGTGCTTGTTGTTAAAAACGACCAAATAAAAAATCAGCCAAGCGAAAATATGGAACAACAGCTAATAAGACTTTTAAGTGAGGGGATTGACAAAAATGAGGCGATAAAGACAGTTGCTAAAAATTTCAAAGTCAAGAAAAATGAAGTGTACCAAATTGCACTTTCGCTCACATAATTTTACAAAGTAAACAACCAACGATTGCACTTAATATGCCACCAAAAAGCGAGATAATGATGGCAGGTGCAATTTTTTGTTTGGAGCCGGCAAAATAAACTGCCGAAACATAAAAAACTGTTTCGCTTCCACCCATGATGACACAGGCACAACGTGATATGTAACTGTCAGCACCATAGCGTGAAATTATGTCTTCCAAAATTGATAAACTCCCACTTCCAGTAAATGGCTTCAAAAGTACAAGTTCACACACTTCACTTGGAATACCAAAAATATTGAATATTGGCGTCAAAAAATTAACTAGTAAACTTCCAAGGCCACTAGCCCTAAAAAGTGCGACTGAAATCATTATTGCAACAATGTAAGGGAAAATACCTTTAACAAGGTCAAATGAACTTTTTGCCCCTTGACAAAAGGCGGAGTACACATTGACTTTTTTGTATGTTCCGTACAAAATCAAAACAATTAATATTATAGGTATGATATATACACTCATAGTTTTTTCAACTTTTTATATAAAAATAATAGGCAAACACAAACTACTGTTGCAATTACGCTTGAAAGTATTGTTGGGAAAATAATATCCGATGCAGATGTGCTTCCTGCGCTCGCCCTAAGTCCGATAATCGTTGTTGGCAGAAGTTGTATTCCTGTTGAATTGACCACCAAAAGCATAAGCATAGCAAACTTTGTCTGTTTCAAGTCTTTTTCCATACACTTTACTGCTTTTATTCCGCTTGGAGTTGCGGCGTTTCCAAGTCCTAACAAATTGCTTGAAATGTTGTATGAAATATATTTTATTTGCTCGCTGTCATTGATTTTGAAAAGTTTTTTGATTACTGGAGATAAAAAATTTGAAAGTTTTTCACCAAGACCACTTTGGTCAATAATTTCAAGTATTCCAAGCCAAACTGCATAAATTGCTAGTAGATTTATGCACAGACTCACAACATCTTTTGACTGGTCAATCATGGTGCTTATTATCAAATTTGGTTCAACAAAAATAAGTACCAAAAGGCTTGCCATCATTAAACTTGTCCAAATTTTGCTCATATCAATGTATATGCTTGTGTTGAAAAAATATTTGTATTTAATAGCAAAATAATATATAATTCAAATTAAGAGGTTATCAATGTTTATTGACACACATGCGCATCTTCAAGATGAACTTTTAAATGATGTTGAAAATGTTATCAAAAACGCAAAAAATAATAATGTGCAAAAAATCATATGTTCAAGTTATGATTTGAACTCATCTAAAAGTGCTATAAAATTAAGTGAACGTTATGAAGGTGTTTTTGCAACAGTCGGCGTTCATCCTGAGAATTGTGAAGACTATAATGACGAAGTTGAAAAACAACTTATAGATCTTTGCAAAAACAAAAAAGTGGTTGCGATAGGGGAGATTGGCCTAGACTATCACTACTCAAAACAAAATAAAGAGTTGCAAAAAGATGTGTTTGTCAGGCAAATTCTTCTTGCTGAAAAACTTGACCTTCCAATAGTCATTCACACGCGTGATGCAATGGGCGATACACTTGACATTGTGAGAAAATACAAATCTCACTTTAAAAAAGGTGGGATATTCCATTGTTTTCACGGTTCAAAAGAAGTGCTTGATGAGATATGTGGATTAGGATTTTATGTTTCATATGGTGGTGCAATTACTTTTAAAAACGCCAACAATTTAAGAGAAATAGTCGCTGCGACTCCAGTTGATAGAATTTTGACAGAAACAGATTGCCCATATATGTCACCAGAGCCATTTCGTGGTACACAAAATCAACCAAAAAATATTCCAATAATTGCACAAAAAATTAGTGAAATAAAAAATATACCACTTTTTGAACTTGAAAAAATAATGGAAATAAATACAAAAAAAATATATAATATTTAATGGAAAAAATATGGAATTAAACAATTTTAAATTTAAAAAAAAATATGGTCAAAATTTTATTTTTGACACCAATTTATTAACTGCGATAGTGCGTGATTCTGGTGTAAACAAAGAAGATGAAGTGCTTGAAATAGGCACAGGAGCAGGAACACTTACTGAAATTTTAGCGCAAAATTCAAAAAAAGTTGTCTCATATGAAATTGATGAAAATTTAAAGCCAATTTTACAAGAAAAATTTAAAAATTATAACAATATTAAAATAGTTTTTTCTGATGCTTTAAAAACAAATATTAAAGATATTGAAAATAACTTTGAAAATAATTTTAAAATTGTTGCAAATTTGCCATATTATATCACCACTCCGCTTATTTTTAAATTTATTGAATCAAAAAAAGTCAACAGTATAACTGTTATGGTTCAAAAAGAAGTTGCACAAAGAATGGTGGCAAATGTCAACACATCGGACTATGGAATATTGACTGTAATGTTAAACTTTTTTGGAGATGTTAAAGTGCTAAGAACAGTTAACAGACAGTGTTTCACTCCAATTCCAAATGTTGACTCTGCCGTTGTTAGAATTGACTTAAAGAAATGTGCATGTGATGCTAAGATATTTTCTGACATCGTTCACAAAAGTTTTGCTATGCGAAGAAAAACTATATATAACAACTTAAAGTCCGGCTTTGATTTTTCAAAAGAACAAATAACAACTTGGCTTAATATGTGCAATATATCTCAAAATAGAAGAGCAGAAAATTTGACAACTAATGACTATATTAACTTAGCTAAAACTTTCGACAAAGTTAGATAAGATACGCCATTATTATAATCACCATAAACACAAAATTTCACTATAATATATAGTGTAATTTTTTTAAATTTAGGAGATGTTTATGTTAAAGAAAACTTTGGTACTATCATCTGTCGATGGTGGCAACGAAAAAGCAGTAATAAGTTTTGAAAAAAACAATGGTGACACACAGGGACAAGTTAGATTATATAACTTTCATGACGAGCCAAATGGTATTTTGTCGCTTGGTTTGAAAGAAGGGGAAAGAGTGGTTAAAATTGGTTTGACAAAAGTCGGAAACTTTAAGTACACTTTTGCAACTCAAACGCCTTTGGAACTTGGTGAGTTTTCTTGTGCCGTTGTGAACATTTACAGAGGCGATGCAAAGCCACTTTTGCATGGTTGCACACAAAATTCAAAACTTTCTGACGAGTTTTTGGCACAAGCAGTTCTGGAAATGCAAGACGCTCAGGGTTATGAAGAGTGCAAAGAGGTGCTTGATAAAAATCATATCGAACTTGAAGATCAGGATAAAATTGACAGCGAGATAGATAGTCAACTTTCAGCATGTGGAGATAAGTGCACAACTTGTAAATATCGCTATGCTTTTTTTAGTGATGAAAATAATGAAGAAAACAAAAGTGAAAGTTTTTATGATAGTATCAGTGAGGACATAGGCAGTTTGTTTTCAACTCACAGCGAAGAAGAATTTTTGTCACAAATAATACCTTATTCAAAGTGGGTAAAAATTGAAAATGAAGATGGAGATAATTACTATGTTTTGGGACTGATTTATGAAAATGACAAAGTCAAATACATATGCTATGGAGTACCTGGACTTTACACCGATGCACCCCCAAAAGAACTTAGAGGCTATGCTGAGTGGCTTCCACTTGATAGTACAAAAGAAAATGAATATGGGTATTGGATTACATATCAAGACGCCGACACAGGAGAAAATGTAAAGGCAAGTTTCACTGTAGTATAAATATACCGTTGACAATATTTTTGTGTTATTGTATACTCACTTAATAACGAGGTGAGTATGCTAATAATTATTTCAGGTTCTGCGGGAGTAGGTAAGAATACTATAATAACACATATACTTAATAACAATTCTGATATCAAACTCATGAAGACGTGTACAACACGTATGCCAAGGAATACTGACGAGGATATGCAAAGTCCATATATTTATGTATCTCGCGAAGAATTTGAAAATAAAATTAAAAACGGCGAACTGTTTGAACATGAGGAAATTCATAATAACTTTTATGGTGTTTTGAAAAGTTCGCTTGACGAAGTTAAAAAAAGACAATGTCATTTCATAAAAGATATCGGTGTTTTGGGACAAATAAATTTAAAGCGTGCACTTAAAAACAAAGTTGAAGTTGTTTCTATATTTTTAACCGCTCCAAAAGAAGAACTTATCAAGCGTTTAAAAGCACGTGGCGACCATGATATTGATTTAAGGATTTCAAGAATGGAGTTTGAACTTAGTTATTCAAAAAATTATGACTATGTTATTGAAAACTTGAATTTGAACAAAACAATAAAAAAAGTAGAAAGTATAATAAAAAAACATGAAAAAATAGAGCAAAAAAGATTTGATAAAAAATAAAAAATAGTCGTTTAAACGACTATTTTTTTATTTCAAATTTTCTAAAGCGTTAAAGTTGTGTCATCATCTTGTTTTGTTGTTTGATTGTTGATTTGTCGCTGTTGGTTATTTTCAATAGCACTTTTATCGTTGTTGGAATTATCCTTTGTTTCATTTACATCTTGCTTTGTGCTTTGTTGTGTTTTGCTTTGTTTTAGTGCTTCCACACGACGTAATAATTCTGGCTCGTTTTCTATTAATGTTTGTGTGTCAATTTTCAAAGTTGGTTCTTGGACTCCACTTGTTTGTGCCATCTCTTGAAATGTAGTTTGTTCAATATCAAGTTCATTATCAAGCCAATTTCTTGGTTTGTCTATAAGTGATTGTTCAATATCACCAATATTTTTTCTATTTATATCTTGAGAAATGTTTTGTACATCGTCAACACTATTTCTATAAGCGATTAAATGATTAATATCTTCTTTAATTGCTTTTTGGTTTTGCTCTGGAATGACATTTTTTCCACGTTCTAAGTATTCTTTACGATATGCTATATCTTTGTCGATTGCTGCAAGTTTTTGTGCTTTCGCAAGTCTAAAAGCATCTTCTTGTTCTTTGGCAAGGTCACGATAATTGTTTACAGCTTTCATAGCAGGTGTTTCATTGTTTATAAAATGTTTATATTCATTTTGTGAAAGTTTATATTCATTTCTTGTCAGCAACATATCAAGTTTTTCCTGCTCCCTTTTTGAAAGTCCATTTGCTTGTTTTTTTTGAAGTTTATCAATTTTTTTATTTATACGTTTGTTTGACTTTAGTTTTGACTGTAATTTATCAAGTTTTTTCTGTTCCTTTGGTGAAAGCCCTTTTGATTGTTTTTCAAGAAGTTTATTCATTTTTTTGGTTTCACTTTTAGTAAGCTCTTTGATTGAATGTTTTGCTTTGACATAATCTACTATATCATTTGCAATAGAGAAGATTGTACTAAATCTAAACTTCGATTGTTGCATAATTCCTGATGTTACCATTCCAAATAAGCTCATGATTGCAATGATTGCAAACAATGGATTTGCAAGCATCATGGCTGCCATAAAGAAGTTTGCTGCGACGACTAACAGAATAAATCTTATTCCTTTGTGCATCATGTTAAATTCTTTTTCGTCCATTATTTTCTTCTGTTTTTCGTCATTTTTCTTGACTTCTTGTGAGGCGTCGCTGGTAGATTGTTTTGCACTTGCGTCTTTGTCTTGATTTGACGGGGTGGATTCTTTTTTCTCTTTTTCGTTTGCTCGTAGTTTGTCTGAAACGGCAAAAGCGTTTGGTTGATTGTTATCAGATGAAGTGTTTGATGTTTGTACTTGTGTGTCTTCCGCTAAAGTGGCAGATGGACTAGATGAGTCATCACCATTTGAATCAGCGTTTGCTGTGTTTACCGCACTGTTTTCTTGACTTTCGACATCTGTTGCTTTTTGAGTTTCATCTTGATTTTGTTCTGTATTTTTTACCCCTGATTGAACTTTTGAATCAGATTCATTATAAATAAAACTGCTACCTAAATTTGATTCCCAACTGTCCACGTTAGTGATGTAATCGGTGTTGTTTATTGATAAATTATTAGCTTGATTTGTAACATAGTCAAATATTTGTTTTTCTTTACTATCATCTATAGTTTTTTGTTCTTCTTTTCCTACTTTATATGCTGCTGATGATTTTCTTAATTTGACATAAGATGAGTCTGATGTTAGGGTAGGAACGTCTTCAATCTTTTGGTTTTTACCCATAAATTTATTAAGGGCTTCAAAATCATTTTCTGTTATATTAATTCCCTTTTTTACTTGGTTCTCTTTCATTTTTTTCATCTCAGCACTTGGTAACAATCTTAACACAAGTCCGCTTGGTGCTTTCACTATATCCTGAGTTGTTGATGTGGATAGTTTTGATCCATCAGGGAATATGATTTTACCATTAGGGGATTTTAAAATGGTCATACCATTTTCTAATTTTAATGAATTATAGCCATAATCTTCAACAAGCATTTGTGTCATTTGTGCTGGAAAAGTTGACATTTTTATATTATTGTTTGCAATTTGAGATGGTAAACTTTCTGGCAAAGATACATCAAGTGGATGTTCAAAACTCACGACAGGTTCAAAACTTCTTCCTTTCTTAACGCTAAGTGCGTTGTGAGAAATTTTGTATGTGCGTTTGCCTTTTTGGGTGTCTAATGTGAGGATAAAATCATTGTTACTTTCAGCGCTTACATTTTCTATCCCATGGAGAATTATCACATCATCTTTTGAAATTTCATCAAATCTATGTGATGTATTGTCGATTGTAAAATCTTTTTTTAAGGGTTCAACCATAATCAGAGCATTATCTTGTCCTTTTTCATAAAGACATATTGCGTCATCACCTTTTTTCATGCTGAAATTTTGAAATTCGCTATGGTCTTTGTATTTGATATTGATACTAAATCTTGGCTTAATATCTGGCATACAAACCTCCTATGATTTATATTACCCATATTATACAATGTTGCATGGCGTTTTGTCAATATGTTATATTTATTCAAATGTACACTATAGTAAAAATAGTAAAACTTGTAAAAAATAACTTGTAGAAAATAAATTATTAATTTTTAAAAAAAATAAAAAAATAAAATTAAATTTAAAATAAAAAATTATTTTTAAAAAAAATAATAAAATAATAAATGTTTTATAAAATAATCTAATTTTGTATTTTTTTGATTTTAATTTGTTTGACTTAAATAGGCATAAACTATATAATTATTTTGTCTAATAGTAAATAATAATTTAAAGTCGGTTGCGTTGTGGGAGTAAGTTATGAAATTCACTACATTTTTAAAAGTTTTTGCAATAGCACTAGCAAGTTTTGTGGGTGCAATTGGAATTGGAGTCGGTATCATGGCGATAGCGGGATATTTCAGCAAGCCTACTGTTTTGCCTGCCGATATTACCTTTAACTTATCAGAATATAATGTTGATAGTGATTTTTCAATTACCATTTCTTCAACCACACAAGACGTCACAGAAACACAACTTACTTTAAGTTTGCAAAATGGTGAACCATATACTGAAAATAATGGTGAAGTTAGAATTAGTGATGGAGTAATTTCTATTCCTCAAACGGCAACAATAGGCGAGCCTTTCTTGGTCGTGCTTGAAAAGACTATGCACGATGAAGAATGCTTTGGACAAGACTGGATAACAGGCGGGCATAGTGTAATCACGGCAACTTCCAAAAACCAACGAATTGATTCAATTAGTGCAAAAGTCAATGTAGATGTCCCTGTCTACGATGTTGAACTTGAAACGCGAGTAAGTGCGACAGATGATAACAGTGACACTTTTGCCATTGGTTCAACAATAAATGCAAGTTTAAAATTTTATCCAGCACGCAGCGCATATCAATATAGCCATGATGGGTCAGATGGAGAAGTAGTATATAAAAATACATATTTCACATTGTTATCAAACACAGATGAAAATATTTCACAAAATGGGCACACCAACGCCTTTTTAACAAACCGCATCGGTTCAAGTACAATAGTTGGTTATGTGTTTTCATCAGCATCAATTGAAAAAGAAATATTGCTTGGACTTCAAAACCTTGACGAAGAGGCACAATATTCAGCAATACTTGCTAACCTTTATCAACTTTCAACAGACGATACGGCAACGACGTTGCGAGCACACAGAACAACAAAAACTGTGGAAATAGTAAATGTTGAAGTTGATAGTATGCGTATTGAAGGCTCAGTGGCAAGTGTTGATATTGACAAACTCAATACACTTTATGTAAATAAAGATGTTTCACAAACTGCAACGCAATCAAATCTTGGAATTCATCTTTATTCTGAAATTGACAGAACAGTTTCTTTACAGCATGAACTTGACAATGTTGCAATAAGATTTTTGTATAAGGTTGGCAACAACTACTATGATGCAGTAAATAGTGAAAACGATGCATACAACATTGTATCCTTGCCTTCATATGGTTATGGTAACACAAAAGAAGTCGAAATAGGAGGGCAAGTTTATACATTCTATTTCCCAGTCATCACATCAAGCGTAGATGATTATTATTGGCGATTTGCCGTTTCTAATTATGTTGATGCTAACAATCTTGTTATTGAAGCAAGATATTTCGGTAACACTGCTAGTGAAGTTGAACCACAAACTACATATTTTTCAACAAACGCAATTACTGATGCCGGTATTTATTGGACATCAACATCACAGACTTTAACGATAATTGATGGTGAAAATCCTGTTATGACTTCTTTTGATGCTTCAGATTTTGCTTATGTTCCACAATCCAACTTGTATCAAACACGCAGATATTTTGTCGTTAGTTCAATGCAATATCAAGTCACCGATTTGATAAACACAATAAGCAATCAGCCTGCCGAGTATCAACTTGGGGCACAAACAGTGACGCTTTATGAAATTGATAATGGTATAATTGAACCAAAATCAACAGAGGCATATGGTCACACATTTGATATTTTGTTTATGACCGTGCAAACTGATTATCAGGCAAATCCAAAACTTGATGAAAACGGTAGATATGTCATTCAAAGATACAGCCAAGACGACCTCAATGCTATTTCCACTTTACAATTGTATATTGACAAGACATTGTATGGACTTGAAAATCACATTCAAACAGCACTTGCTGATGATGAGCTCACAATAAGTGAAGCTAATGATATTGCTTATGTGCAAAACACGACATCACCTTTTGAAGTTGTTGTTGAATACACACTACCTCAGTCAGCAAATCAAAGTGACCAAATAAATGAACAGCAAATATTTAAAAATGCAGTCATTAATGGCGACATTTATGTTGTTGCAAAAATAGAAGATTCAAACACGCAAACATCACTTATTTATTCAGTTTCGTACACAGAGCAAAATGACGGCGCACAATTTGTATTTTCAATGAATATTGGTGCACTTTCCGATGGGGTGAGTGAACGCAGAATAAAACTATATGTTGTTTATGAAAATGATGCACTTGATCAACCTATTGAATATGAGGTAAATACTTATAATGATGGTCAGACATTTGAATGTATTGAAGTGTATGATGGCTCGGCAACTGTTTTTGACTTTAGCGTAAACATTCAAGAAGACGGAATTTATCAGTCAAGCGCCGATAATAGAATTTTGGTAAACACCGTCATTACTGCAGAAAATAATTATATAAATAACATAAATACATCATACATGGTTAATGGGCATGATGTTAGTGGTATGCTTTTTGAAACAAGCGACCTTGGAGAAGTTGATTATTCAACCCTTGCAATAACACTTCATGACAAATACGGAAAGTTGCCAATTTCAAGTAATTATACTCTTGAAAGTTCAAACACATCAATATTAACCGTTTCAAACAATTCCTTCACATTTAATGGTGCGGGAGATGTTGAAGTTTATCTCCGTGACGCAGAAGGAACAATCAAAGACACATTATATTTTAGTTGTGAGCAAGATGGCTATGTTTCAAGAGTTGATAAATTGGTAGAGAGTGCCGAAAATCCATACACCAAAAGTTCAGTGCAAGAATATAGCACAGATCTTTCAACTGTACCATATGATTTTGCTCAGCTTTCTGTTCAAATAGTTGGATACGCAGGCTCAATAATCAATTTAAAATCAACAACGGCAGGTGAAGTCAACCTATTGACATATTATTATTCATCAAACACACAAAGTGGATATCTTACAAATCTTATGAATATTGCACTTGTCAATGAACAAGACATCACAACTTTAGAAGGTTATGTTAACTTTGGTGGCACTGCATCAAATCTTAGCACCATATCTATTCTAAAAGATTTTGGTAAGCCATTTGGTTTACAACTTAATATAACAGTTGCTGCACTTGGAATTTCACAGATAGTAGTACTTGATATAGCAAGCAATGTTTCCACTGCTTTAAATCCATATGATAACAATTATGATGTTGAACCTATTTCTAGTGTTGGAAATGTGATATATAGCGGTGTTTATGCCGATTCACTTTATCATGTTAGATTTATGCTCAACTATCATGCCGGCACAGGCTCTGAAAATTTCCTTGTCGACAATTCATCGTATTCGTTATATCTATACGAATATGATGAAAACGGCGAACTAGGTGATAGGCTTTTACTAACAACAACAGATACAGGCGCAAATGCTTATATAGAAAGCTTTGAATCGACAGATGGAGAAGTTACTAACAATTCCGTTAATAGACTTGATGGCTCTACTTTTGAATATATTTATGATGCTTATATAGTGTTTAAATCTTTAAACAAAGATAACGGATATAGGCGCGTTATGCTTGCACTTGAAAAAAATGACTTGCTAACAAATGCAAGTGTTGATGCATCAAGTTCGCTTTATCTTTATATAAATCCAAACGTCATGGTTACACAATCTAGTGATGAAATTTTGCTTGATGTTGCTTTTGACACAATCAATAACACAAACCGTTATTATGGTAGTGCAACGCTTTTGGGAGCACAAAACGCACCACTTGGCATAAGTAGAATTCATAACTCTGACAATGTAAACTTTGACATTGATTATTCTCAAATCGGTTTTAAATTTGTTGACGATAGTTATTCTCACGATTATGTTATTCAAAGAAATGGCAATCAAGATGAATTTATAATTTATAGTCTTGCAAATATTCAAAATAGTGCAACCATTAAACTAATAGTTACATATAATGGCGTTGATGTTTTGACATCTGACGGAAAGACATATGAAATAACATTAACTCTTCGTCCAAATATAACACGTAATCAAGATAGCACAATGTGGGTGCTTTATGATGGTGAGTATTATCTTAAGTTTGTAAACGGCGAACAATACACTTCTGATGAAATCATACAGGCTTTCACAATTTCACAAGCACAAAACAGCACAGCACAAATTTCATCTAAACTTAATATAGAAAACACAAATGAAATTACTGTCCAAGGTGACACTATTACTATTCAAGGTGTGAATAACAACCTAATAACAGGAAACACTGCACAACTTGTGCTAAGTAATGGCGATAGCATCACGTTCAACATATTGCTTCTTCCTTTTGATTTGCCATATGTAATTTATCCAAATCAAATTGCTGGGCAGGAATATGACCTTCGCGACTTGCTTGACATCGAATGGGTTATGGACAATGGACTTTACTACACAATTTCCGAATACGACACTCAAGGTTACAATATTTTTATAGATGAACAAACGCAGCAATATGGGCTATCAGGATATTTAAAAAATTCTATTTTATCTGTTAAAAATATAGATGATAGTGACTTAAATATTTATGCTCATTTTGAAAATGGAATATTGTTTGTTGAACCTGTTGGTGGAAATGGTACGTTTGTTATTGCTGAGGCAAAATTAAACTTGGCTAACACCAGTTTAGTTGTTCCTTATTTAATTAAAATAGAAAAAATGCTTGATGTTCACATTTATTATCCATACATGATGACATATTCGGCAAATGGGAACATAACAGGGACTGCACTTCATGGCGATGTTAAGAATGTGACATACGATATGGAGTATTTAAGTTTTGATGATAGTGGCAATGCAAGCGCTGATCTTCTTGCTAGATTTGATAGTTTAATTCCAAACTATCAATATAACCAAAGAATTGTCATTGGAACTCTCAAAGATGGAACATTTATTCCACAAACAGAACTAACTCCATATTCTAAATTGACATTCACAATTTCAGAAGTTGCATATTATTTCTATGATTGGTTCACAGCAACAAATGTTTCTCAGTATGCACAAGTTTCTTCGGAAGGTGTTGTGACAATAAGGCGAAATGGTGCTCAATATGTTAGAGTCAAGGTGGGTATGACCACTGCAAGCGGACTTGAAGCATATTATTATTTAAGTGTTGGCGAAATACCTACATTCACTTTTGTTCAGCGTACACAAGAGGGTGTTTCATCAACTAATATTGAAGATATCAATTTAAAAGCAGGCGATGAAGGACTTTTGCTTGAAGGAATGTATTCTCTATCAATAAGTTTCAATGCATCATCTGGCGAAACATCAGCAAATAATCTTTTGAATTATTATATTGTTGCAACTAATATTCAAGGTCAAAATGCTTATATTGACTATGATACAATGACGCTATATGCTGATGACACAACAGAAAATTGGAATACCAACATGGTATTCTATACAAAATATGGGGTTCTAGATGTTGTAAGATTATATGTTCTTTCAAATTATAAAATAAATATTGTTGAAACAAACACATCAGGACTTGTTGAAACTACAGCAGGCACATACGAAATTATTTCGGGCAATATTATTGATATTGCTAATACATTTGAAATTGTCAAAGAAGATACAGGTGAAACATTCAATGATTTTGATAATATTATAGTTGAAATTGTTACACAAAATTCGGCTTTGTACTATGATGATGCGGCAAAAAGTCTAAATATTGGACTTGTCACAGAAGATACAAATGTTGTTACAAAAATAAGGTTTGAATTTACTGATGGCACGCAAAATGTTGCATACAATTTTGATTTTAATTTAAAAATCAAGTCAACATTAAAAGTTTCGTCAACAAATAACCAACAAATTTCTCAAAATAACATGTTGCCAGTTTATGGAGTTAAAGCAGGTGAAATTCAAAATGTCGACATTTTGTCATCTTTATTTGATTTTGCAGGCGATGACTTTGATGCTTGGTATAAAAATGTTGTGGACAATGGACTTGGTAGATTTAACGTTGAACTAATTACTCAAAATGTTTATGGTGACTTTTCAGGAAGTGTTGTATTAAATGAAAATAACCATTATGTTGTTCAACTAAATATAAGTGAAGTGGCAAATGTGACCGAATTGTCATTTAGAATCTCATATTATAACACCGTAAGTAGTGATGATGTACTGGTGATGAGTTCATATTTCAAATTCACACTTTCATCTAACTTCACCATTATCACAAATTATCCATTGCCAAACGATGGCGTTGTCAGTGTTGCAGAGTCATATTGGTTTGATTCATCAGAAAATGCCCAAAATATTATTTCACTTGCAGATGTTGCAGATTTAGCAGATAATGCACGTGTTGAAGTTCAAAGCGAAGATGCTGAGCATGAACAACATATCTATGTTCAAGTTGGCAGTGGCTCAGAATATGTTTATGTTGATGGTGCAAATGTTGGAAATGAATATTACGCTCTAAGCACTGTGTTTAATATTCAGGGCAGTGAAGGTTTAAGTGTTTATGATGGCTTAAGTCTTCAATTTGGACTATATTATTCTCTTGGTGATCAATCTCTTGATGATAAAACATATATCCCAGTTGGTGTTTATAATGTTGTGGTTATGAACAACATCTATGGATTTGCAGGATTTAACTATAACACTGATTCATCAAACAATAATTCAAATAACCCAGAAAACATATATATTGCTTCAAATGATGACTTGCTTACAAAAATCCGTCTTACACTCACAGTCCCAGAAAATGCTGACCTTTCAACAACAAAATATATAAGACCGATAATGATAAATGGTGTCATAGCAGAAGCAGACTATGTAACTATGGCAGAAGGATCTCAAGGTGACCAAATTTCATTGTTTGCAACACTAACATCATTAAGCGTTTCAGACATGACAAACTTTGTTTCAAGTGACACTGGTGTTCAGTGGGAAATATGCGAACTTTCTCAGGAAGGGGAATATGTCCCAGTTATCATAACCGACGACACATGGAATAATATAGAGGTATCTTTTGAATCAAGAATTCTCCTTTCATATAGGACTGTCACATCATTTGGTGATGGTGCATCAGTTACAACGCAATATAACAACATTGATTTCTTTAAGACATATGGTTTACTTAGTGGAACTAATTGTTCTTTGCAACAAACAACTGGGGAAGATGCTTTAACACAAGAACAGTTAATAGCAAAATCAATATATGTTAATTCAAGAAATGGACAAAGCGTTTCAAATGGTACGTCAATAGGTACTTATTATGTAAACTATGGCTTTGATATTGAATTTGAAAGTTCAGAAAATATTGAATTATCGGCAGGTCAAAATACAAGTGTTCTTCATAATGGAATAGGAAATAACAATGCAAATTATGTTAGCCTTATAAACATGAAGAGAAGTTCAAATGGAACATATTATGTCGATTCGGATTTTTCAAGTACAGGGTTAAGTTTAAATATTGAAGGCACAATTTCATATAGAGCAACAAATCCTGAATATCAAAATCTTATAACCAACACTGGATATTTAAGATACACCGCTGCTGAGGGCGAAGGATATAACTATGACTATAACTTTATGGCTTATGGTTCTCCAAAAGAGACTTCTGTGACGGTGGAACTTGTTTTGACAGTTTCTTATGGTTCAATAATAAAAGATTTCACATTTACATTTGTTGTAAGTCACGACTACGAAAATGAGTCATTGAAAAATTCAGACGGAACAGAAAACTCTGAATCAAATAGAAACTTGATTCGCGATTATAATTTTGTTGATTATATAATTTTTGCCCATTGGGGAAGTGAAGAACCTATTGACAACTTCATTTATATTCAACACAAAAATGAAAATCAAAATCAGATAGGCAATGTTGCACCTTTGTTTAATGTAAAATATAACCAAGGTGGCGAATATGTGCTTCAATTCCAGCAAACTGAGCAAAACTATGACCTTGCCTTCAAATTTACAGACATCAAATATGGCAATAGAAATGTTGATATTGTATTAACTGATGCTTATGGATATAAAATTGTTTATTATGTCACAATTGTCGCTCAATACAATGTTACATCCAGCACAAGTTCACTAACTCCATTTGAACTAGATTCAGTTGCTCTTGTTGATAGAGGAACAACAACAAATAATTATAACCACACAATACCTATTACTTTCACACCTCGTGATTCTGGTATTCCTGATTTGAAACTTACTGACTTTAGTAGTAATTGGACTGCAAAATTCACAACAGATAGTGGTGAGCAATTAATAAAAACAGACCTTATTAGTGACTCCAACTCAGTTTACTTTAATATTGACATGATTGACTATGTTTATTTTGTTGGTGGCAGGTTGTCAGGAATATTATCGATAAGTGCAAAAGACGAAAGCGGATATCAAATTGATATTCAAATTCCAACGACAATTCTTGAAAGATATAGTTTAACAACAACTGATACTCCATATGTAAGAGATGGCGTTCCATTTAGTTTGCTTGATGTTGTTGATGTTGTTGACAATAGTCAAAACTATACGGTTGGAGAAAGAAGTTTAAAAGACTCGCACACAATTTACTTTGATTACACCATTTTAAATTCAAGAAATCAAAAAGTTTATTTGGATAGTGTGTATAATGTTTTGTCTTTGATTATAAGAGCAAAAAATCTGCAAAATAATCAGGTCATAACAGAAACAGTTCCTATCAATAGTTCATCTTCTGTATACATTTCAATTGAAGATATATTTGATATAACAGATATTAGTAACTATCAATTCCAAATAACTTATATTGTTACAAATTATGAGTATGAGAACAATGAACTATCTGAGATTTCCACAGATGAGCACTCTTTCTCTTATTACAACGGAAAAACTTTAACTACATATTATTTATCTTCAGAAACAAGTTCAGGCTACAAAAGTGTTTCACAAGATGCAACGTTTTATTACACTTATCGTGAAGACGCAGCAGTGGATGTGAATGAACAGTATACAATCAGGATAAACAGCAGTTACATCATATCTGACCAAAGTTTGTCAATTGGTTTAAGACAAATGGAAAATAATTCTCAGTTGAATGTATACTTTGTCAATGAGGCTGGCGAAGTGCGTAATGTTAGTTTGGATTCAAATACTAATTCAAGGGTAACCTATTCTCTTCGTGAACTTGGAGTTATAAATAGTGCTCGTGGAGAAAAAGTTTCACTTTACACAAATGGTGAAAGAACTATTATTAATGGTTTAAGTGTAAAACAGTGGGCACAACTTAAAGGTATTGAGTTTGAAAGCGTTTCCGGTAGTCAAGATGTTGTCGATACTGATACATATAGCATGACAAAATACATACCAAGTGATGCAGAATTCTTAATCAGTAATGATGGTTTGAACATTAAGTACGCTCCAAGCGCTATAAATGTTAAAGTCAATTATGGTTTTGTCAATGGAGTGGCTAAAAAGGCAGTTGAAAAATTCAGTCCAGAAATTTGGATAACATTGAAGTATATTGATATTGATTCAACACAAGCATATGGTTCAGAACAAGCAAAAGATGTCGTGCTAAATTCATATGATCCAGTTAATAATAATAATATTAGTATAAATGTATGGGCAGGAACAACATATAGGCCATTCACACTCGTGGCAGGTTACACGTCAGCAACATCATTTGTTGCTTCAGATGACACAACACTTAGCAATAATAGTGGTGATTTTAAATATTACCTTAATACAGCACAATCAACAGGCAGTCAATATGTCGTAGTTGATGCGGACACAGGCGAAATTACACTTTTGCCAGGATTCAATTTGGATACGAACTATATTATGCTTGACATATATACAATTTATGGTCAAGCTCGCAACAACTTTGAATATATTGATACATTAAGATTATATTTCTCTGACGCAAACTCTGCAACATATTCGATTGTGGTCAATGTTCCAATGTTGCCAAGAATTCAAGATGGTGCTTCAAATACTTACAAAATATTGACAAATGATATTGTTCAAATGCTTAACATTTCAGATGGAAAGTCAAATGTCTACACTGGTGATGATATAAAATATCGTTTTCCTAATACAACCATAGATATTTATGACTCTGCAAATCAAGACTTAAGTTTGGGCGTGATTAATCTTGGCCTTGGCAATGATTCAATAACATTTAACAACGATGTATCTAATGTCTATCTAATTGTCAAGTTGCAAGGTGACAACGATACAGGAGTGAGAATTGATAATATCACTCTTGTTGACAGTAGATACACTGCAAATAGCCTTGTATCAAGTTCAATGTATGAATCTATTTCTTCAGGTGATGAAGGTGCAGTATTTGAAATGTTACTTCCTAAAATTAAACTTAGAAACATTTATGGTAATATAGATTCTGGAGCAAAGATATTTGATTTGGAGTCTGAATCTGGTAGTTACAATTATTTAGTAGGTTCCAAAAATGTTGTTTATTCAAAAGTGACAAATGGAATTGTTACAACATTTACTTACACCATAGGTAACAACCTGTCACAAAATGATGACACAATTTCAGGGACAGTCTATGGAACAATAACTGTAAATACATATGCAAGTACTGATAAAATTATTGGAGAATCATCTTTGATTATGCAGGCAGGACAAAGCACAACTAACTTTGTAAACAATAATCTTATTGATTTTTCTGACGTAAAAGTTTTTGGCTATAACGAAGTGCAGACATTTGTAGATGATGAGTCACAAGAAAGTCAAACAACTAAATTTATTTACATCAGTACTGTTGATGATATTGACGATTATCCATTTAGTTCAATATCAACAAATCCTTCCGCTACATTCTATATCAATGGAAAATCAAATAATGGATTAAATCTTGAATTTGTTTCAGATGGTATTTTAATTACCTCAATGGATTTTTCAGCATATAACAACAAGATAATATCTTTGGTTATTGAATATGGTATTGATAGCAATAGACAAGAATTTAAGTTCTCGTTCTTATATAAAGATGAACAAGAGGGCTTGACAATTAATGTAACAGAAGGTGATGATATAACATACACTTCAACCAGAATAAAAGATGAAAATTATACAAACATATTCACCTTGCTATCAAATATGTATAGTGTGAGCGTAGATGATATATTTATTAGTGCTACATGTGATGACCAAAATGTTTTACTGATAAATGATAATGGTAATTACTCATTAATGTTATTAGCAAGTGATTCGTCAAATGATTCGTCAGGTGATTCGTCAAGTGATATAACCGAAATTAATGTTATTATTAAATTTTACATTGCGATTTATGACAATTTAAGTAGTACCGAAACGCCACAACAAGAAATTGTGCTATATACAAACACTATAACAATAAATGTATAATTTTCAAAAAACTAACAATATTTCAAAAGGTGGAAAATGTTTCCACCTTTTGATTAAAAGGAGAAATTATGCCGGTTGGTACAATAGTTTTGATAGTTTCATATGCAATAAACTTGCTACTATTGCTTGTTATGATATTTGTTGAAAGAAAACAGCCACAAAGCGTGTTTGGTTGGTTTGCCATAATGGCAGTTTTTCCTTATGTTGGCTTTTTCCTGTATATTTTATTTGGTGGTGGACTTAGTATACGAACAAGAATCTATATACGCCGAAAAAGAAGATACACACAAGACTATTTGCAATTTATTTCTTGGCAACGCATAAATTTTGATAAACTACGTGCAAAAAATGAGAAATATGACTATGCTTATAAACTTATTAAGTTTGTTAAGTCAAATGACAGCAATGTGTTTTCAATAGGGAATAAGGTGCAGGTGTTCACTGATGGACCATCAAAACTTGAAAGTTTAAAAAATGATTTAAAAAGTGCTAAGAACAATATAAATATTGAATATTATATTTTTGATGATGATCAAACAGGCAAAGAGATAATGCAAATTTTATGTCAAAAAGCACGCGAGGGGGTAAAAGTTAAACTCATATATGATAGTGTTGGTTCTCTCAAAGCACCACGCAGATTTTTTAGAAAACTAAAAAAAGCAGGTGGAGAAGTTGCGGAGTTTTTTCCACCATTTATGGGAATAAGATTAATTAACTTTAAGGTAAATTATCGCAATCATAGAAAAATTGTTGTAATCGATGGAAAAATCGGTTATACCGGTGGAATTAATTTAAGAAATGACCACATGGGCAAGAAAAAGCGACTTTCTCCATGGCGTGATACTCATATAAGGATTGAAGGACCGGCGGTGTGGGATTTGCAAAATATATTTTTTAATGATTTTAGATGTGTAAAAAAACAGCGTTTAAACGCTCAGCAACTTGTTAAAGAAGGCTATTTTTTGGAGTCTTCATTAAAAGAAGTAGGTTCAATTGGTGCTCAAGTTGTTACAAGTGGACCAGAAAACAGTCAAAGGTTTATTGAAGATGCTTATCTTAGAATGATATCTTTTGCGCAAAAAAGAATATATTTGCAAACTCCATATTTTATCCCTGATGAAATGTTTTTAAAGTCACTTATAATAGCCCAAAAGACAGGGGTCGATGTCAAAGTTATGATTCCAGGAAAGCCCGACAAAAGAACAGTTTATTATGCAACATTGTCATATGTTAAACAACTTTTGGACGCGGGTATTGAAGTTTATTTTTATAATGGTTTTTTGCACTCAAAGACACTACTTGTTGATGACCTTTGTGTTTCGATTGGTACTTGTAACGCAGATAATCGCTCGTTTGCACTTAATTTTGAATTAACTACACTTTTATATGACAAACAGTTTGTAAATTCTAACGCTGAAATTTTTGAAAATGACATAAAAAACAGTAAACTCGTTACGCTACAGGATTTTAATCGGAAGTTTTTTGCAAGTAAATTGTTCCAAGCAATACTAAGACTTTTCTCGCCTTTGTTATGATAAAACAATTGACAATGTATCAATAATTTGATACACTCAATTTGTTTGCTAACGTGGCGCAGTAGGTAGCGCACGCGCTTGGTAAGACAAGAAAAGCACTATTTTTACCACAATTACAACTTAATATTTACTCCATTTTGGAGCTATGCTGATGTAGCTCAGCAGGTAGAGCACTGCCTTGGTAAGGCAGAGGTCACGGGTTCAAGTCCCGTCATCAGCTCCAATCATAAACCTTTGAAAAACCCTTATAAATAGGCACTTTCAAAGGTTTTTTATTTTCTAAAATTTTTGATAAATTTTTGCTCAAAAAATATTAGGTGTCAATTTGGGGTGTTGTAGGTGTCAGAAAAATTGCACAAAAAAAGGCAGGTAATCCAAAATCGGAGTACCTGCCTAAATTGTTCTAAAATTATCAAAAACTACTCCCGTAGGTGTCAATAGGTGTCAAATTATTTATATGCAATCAAATTAAATCTCTTCGAAACTTTTTCGCCATAATCGCCAGTTAATTTAAAAGTTATATATGGCAAATCTAAATTTTTAACAGAAAATTTAGTTATAAACTTTTCACTGAAATTAAATTTTGTGTCTATTAAATTCAATTTATTATCATACCATTCAATCTTATTAGTTTTATCACAAGTTATAGATATTGTTCCTTCATAATTATTTATACCGATATCTAAAATTCTTGGTGTAAATTTATATTCTTTTTTAAGTTCTACAAGTTCATCTTGCGTGTAATCACTATCTATTAACGGAATATAATTTTCCTTAATTTTTATATCTTTACCACCAAACTTTTCTAAATTTGCAACCATTTTCCATCTATAAATTTTATTTTTTTCTTCAAATTCCATTTGAGCTTTGGTTAAATGTGTTGCAAATTCCAACTCGTTACAATTATTAACTTTCATAAAATGTCTTTTTGCATTTTCTTCAAAACCTAGCCTTTGGGAATTCCTTATGTGCTTAACTCCATGACATCTACCACACAAGGCAATAATATCAATTAAAGTTTGAGTTTTTGTTTCTGTATTAAAATCCATGTGATAATTTTTCCATTGCCAATTCTGGTTTTTCATATACATTTTCAAATAACCAATCGTAAGTAAAGAAGTGAATTGTTTTGTTCTTATTATCTTCATCTTGCAACTTTGTTTTTGTATAATTCCATAAATCAATCTTGTTCAAATCTATATCTTGTTTCTTTATTAGAGGCATATTATATTTGCCAACCGTTGTAAATTCATTTCTTACAAGTTTAAGTTTCTTTGTTAACTTTTCTTTATCATATTCAGTTTTTTCTTGTATTAAGTTGTTATCTACTTCATATTTTTCTTTCATAAAATCTCCTTGTATAAAAAAATCATAGGTTAAAATTAATTCAACTTATGATTTTTATAATTTATTTCATAATATTTTTTTGCTAAATCAATTGCTTTAAAACAAGTGTTATCTGCTTTTAATATTTCTTCTTTATTTTCTTGCCAAAACTTTTTATACTGATTTAAGCTCATGTGGTTAGCACCACCCATATAATCTGGTTGTTCGTTTTGTATGTCATCATCTTCCCAACCACAAAACATGCATATTGAATAACTATTCTCTATGTGTCCCAATCCACATATTTTACATTTGTATGGGTGAATACCTAATTTGGGGGTTTTATTAGTTTCTATATCCGTATTTTTCATATTCAATATTTTTATCTAAACTTAAAGTTTGTTTTTAAATATCCTATTATAATATTCCTGTGACTTTTCTATGGCATAAAATCTGTTAGTTTTTAGATTAGACAAAATTTCGAATTTATTTTCATCCCAGAATTTTTTATACTGATTTAAACTCATTTCGTTTGCACCACCCATATAGTCTGGTTTTTCATTTTGTATGTCATCATCTTCCCAACCACAAAATTGGCAAATATCATAAGAATGTTCAATATTCCCCATACCACACACTTTACACTTGTATGGTGGAAATTCTATAATTTCTCTATTTTTATTTTTAATACTATTACTCATAAGTTTCTCCTTTTTAATTCCAATAGTCTCCCCATTTTTCATATTGCTCATATAAATACTCAATACCATTTTTAGGTGGAAAATATGTTACTATTTTACCACTTCTAGAAATAATCATAAATTCATTTGTTTGTTTGTCGTATTTATATGTAGAATAATGCTTGTTTTCATTGGCAGTAAAAGATAATATACTATCACTTTTTTTCGACGCAAACCCTTTTGCCGCTTTTGAATATTCTTCTATTTTTTCAAATCCCATTTGCCTCCCATGCCTAATATAGTGTTCCACTTCAGCATATGGACTTGTCCAGTATTCAGCATAAGTACTAGGACCTTTCTCCATGTATTATATCATACTTCCTTATAAAATGCAAAAGGTTGGAGAAACATAACATTTCTTCAACCTTTTTTAGCATTATATCATATGGTTTTTAACAAATTCAACATTTACTTCTATAACTATGTCTGCAACGGGTATTTCTCGGACACTACAAGTTGTTTTTGTGTCTCCAACAACCGTTACACGATTTATCACATTACCTTCGTTATCAAACTTTGGAATTTGTGTTATTGCTTGTTCAATTTTGAGAGTTTTATTCTCAAAGTCAATGTTTTGCCACTTAAGAGCAAGAGCTTCGCCAATACGAAGTCCAGAGAACATTAAACAAATACAAAGTGGTTTAATAAAGTTCGCATCATCTTTGCTTACTGCTTCTAAAAATTTAGTTCTTATTTCAGGTGGCAGCGCTTTGTATTTTTATGTGTGTTTTTTCTATTTTATGCCATTTATTTAGACAACCTCGGCAACAAGTTGCAGTTGCATGCTGAGCAATAAATACTGGGTGACCTTTAAATGGTGTTTGTTTGCCATCTGTAAATTGACTTGGATCTTTTAGACGCTTTGTCACAAAGTCAAAGCAATGTCTGCCAATTGTATCCATTCCGACTCTATTTATATAATCAAAATCTTTTTGTTTTAAACTAAATGAATTTCTAAATTTTGATTTCTTTAATCTATTAATAATATCACTGTGATTTTCTTCCATTTTTTAACTTCTTGCAACTATTATAAAATATTTTTTTAGATATATATAGTTAATATTCTATAATACTAAATTTGCCATATTTAACATCACCTAAAATAATGAAATAAGTATAAATTATATAAAAAAATCGTAATTTTTATAATTTTTTTTTATATATATTTGACATAAAATTTTATAAAATGATAACATAAATTTGATATTAAAAAGGAGGAAAATATGAAAAGCAGAAAACTGATTTTTGACAGTATAGGCCTTGGACTTAGCGTGCTTGCATTAATATTCTTCGCTTTGCCTCTTGTTTCAAGAGTAAGTGCATTTAGTTATCTTGGTCTAATTAGCGCTATGTTTGAAGTTGGTGGAGTATATATTGCTTGGGCTTTGTTTTTGCTTTTGTTGTTGCTTTCTGTAATTGCTTTAATAGTTCTATATGCTTTGTTGCTTCTTTGCAATCTAGGTGTCATGAAAAGTGAAAAACTTTATGCAGGCTGCCATAAGGCAAACAAAATTCTTGCAGGTTTCAACATTTTCTTTGTTTTGGTCATAACCATACTTATAATTGCTTTGACAGAAAGTTTTGCTGCACCTGGATATGCTTTTGTTGTTTTGGAAATTGCTATTTCTATTGCAACACTCGTTATGCTTGCTAAATCAAAAAAGACACAAGTAGCGACTCAATCAGCTGAAACAGTTCAACCAGCACAACCAACGACTGAACAACCAGCACAACCAACATCTGAACAAACAGTTGAAACAGATGAACAATTAGAAGAACCAAAAGAAAAAACTGAATAACAAAAAAGGTTTAAAAAAAACACAAATCAACTAGATTTGTGTTTTTTTTCATAGTTTACATTAATCATACTTTACATTATGTATTTTATCAAAAATTAAATGAGAAATATGCTTTGAACCTTTAATGTCATAAATAAACTCCGGCAATATTTTGTGATTATGTAAGTCTTTCTTTTTTATCCAAACGCAAGTTTCATCTGTGTTGTCTTTGTTTTGAATTTCATCTTGCATACAAAGTTTATGGCCATCTTTTAATTTTATGTAATAAACAAAATCAATCTCGTGGTAATTTGTATCACTAAAACTAAAGAACTCTTCGGCAACTTTTAAAAGATGCAAATTGTAATTGCTAAAATCAACATCTAATTCTTCTTTTAGTTCTCTAATAATTGCATCATGCGTATTTTCACTAACATGAACTCTGCCACCGGGCATATTAAAAAAGTCGTCATTTTTATTTTTTGAAAGTAAATATCGCCCTTTGTTTTCAATCAAAGCACAAACTCTGAAGTTAAACTTGTAATCATCAATTCTAATAGCCAAATCTTTCATAACATTTTTCCTTTTTTATAATTTTTTAACGCGAGTTTGATTTTAATCTACTTTTAACAATATGTCAATGTTTTTCATAAATAATCATCGAGGAGCAAAAATGGAATATGCTTTTATAGACAAAAGTGTCGTGATTGGAAAAAATGTGACAATTCACCCATTTAATGTCATAAAGGGGAATACTGTTATTGGTGATAATACAATAGTTTATCCGTTTAACTATATAGAAGATTCAACTATTGGAAAAAACTGCGAAATTAGTAATAGTAATTTGCAAAATTGTGTAATTGGTGAAAATGTGAAAGTGGGACCATTTGCAAGACTCAGACCAAACGCAAAAGTTTGTGATAATTGCAAAGTGGGAAATTTTGTTGA
Source organism: uncultured Clostridia bacterium (assembly GCA_944384405.1). Lineage (GTDB taxonomy): Bacteria > Bacillota > Clostridia > Christensenellales > UBA1242 > UBA5893. The sequence continues at coordinate 68,549 of CALWTH010000041.1, read as the reverse complement.
AATAAAAAACGCAACTTTGCATAGTGGCACAAAGGCAAGTCATTTGGCGTACATAGGCGATGCACAAGTAGGGGAAAATACAAATGTTGGTTGTGGGGTTATTTTTGCAAACTATGACGGCAAGAAAAAACATATCACAAAAGTTGGTAAAAATTGTTTTATTGGTAGCAATACAAACTTAATAGCACCAGTTGAAGTTGCTGACCAAACATATATTTGTGCAGGTACCACTTTGACTAAAAATACAGACAAAGGAGATTTTGTCATTGCCCGCGAAAAAGAAACGATAAAACCAAAAAAGGCATACAAGTATTTAAAGGAGGATACATGACATATTTTGGTACCGATGGAATGAGGGGCGAGGTATTTAAAAGTATTGACCACAAAATTGCCTTTGATTGTGGTAACGCACTTTGCAATATAAAAGATAATCCAAAAATAATTGTTGGAAAAGACACTAGAGTTAGTGGAGATTATATCACATTGGCATTTTGTTTGGGAGCAATTTTAGGCGGAGCAACAGTTGTTGATGTGGACATATGTCCATCAGCAGCAGTTGCCTATCTTACACAAAATTTAGGTTATGATTTTGGTATTGTTGTCACCGCTTCACACAATCCACCAACTCATAATGGAATAAAAATATTTAGTGGAAAAGGTCAAAAACTTGGTGATGAGTATGAAAAACAACTAGAAAAATACTTTGGTAATTATATCCGTAAAGATGTTATGCGACTTGGAAAATATAAAAAATTACCAAAAATTAAGCAAAAATACATAAATTTTTTGAAAAAAACTATAAAAACTGAACTTTTTGGACTTAAAATAGTGTTGGATTGTTGTCATGGAGCAAGTACAAAAATTGCTCCAAAATTATTCAAGCAACTTGGTGCAAAGGTTATCACAATAAACGAGTCCCCTGATGGAAGCAAAATAAATGTCAGTTGTGGGGCAACAGATGTGAGCAAATTAAAAATAGCAGTAAAAAACAACAAAGCAGATGTTGGCTTTGCTTTTGATGGTGATAGCGATAGAGTTATTGCTGTTGACGAAAAAGGTGAGGAAGTCGATGGTGATAAAATTTTGTATATTATTGCTAAATATATGAAAAATCAATATATTTTAAAAAATAACTTAGTTGTTGGAACTAAACTTACAAATCTTGGCATACAAAACGCATTAAATGACAATGGAATTGCTGTTAAACTTGCAGATGTTGGTGATAAATATGTCATAGATGAGATGATAAAAAGTGGTGGAGTTTTGGGCGGAGAAAAAGCAGGGCACATAATATTATCTGACTATTTGAAAACAGGCGATGGTATTCTTTGTGCCGTAAAACTTGCTGAAATATTAAAATTATCACAAAAAAAGTTTTCTGAACTTGCCAATGTCGAAATTTACCCTCAAATTTCCATAAATTGTGCTGTTAAAAATAAAGACGCAGTAATAAGTAACGAACAGTTAAACGATATGATTAGAGACATTGAAAGAGTGTGCGCTGGCAAAATTTACATAGTCGTTCGAAAATCCGGCACTGAAAATGTTATAAGAATTATGACTATGGGCAAAGATGAAATTTTAGCAACAAAGTATGCGAAGATGATTGAACAAAAAGTTAAAGAAATAGACCATCACTAAAATTGCATATTGCAATTTAAAAGTTTACCAAACTTGTTCATCATTGTGCGTTTGTGTGACATTAATGAATGTGTGTATCTTTTTAAAGTTATCATTGCATCTTTGTGACCTAAAATTTCTGAAACTGTTTTTACATCAATACCAAATTCAAGAGCACGCGTAGCAAAAGTGTGCCTAAGAGAATGAAAGTTCTTTTTAGCAATATTAAGTTTTTTTAGCATATATTCAAAAGTTTTTTGATATGAACGCGTTCCTACCATTGTGCTATTTTTGGTTGAAATTACAAACTTAGACGTACTATTTTTCTTATTTTTTTTCAAAATTGCAGCAAGTTGCTTTGAAATTGGTATTATTCTATTTGATGTTTTTGTTTTTGGCGTGTCAACTATTATTTTAATTTTTCCATTTACTTTTGTCTGATACGCCGATTTTGATATACACATAATGTTATTTTCAAAATCAATATCTTTCCAAGTTAGTGCCAATAATTCGCCAATTCTAAGTCCGGTATAAAGGCAAATTATTATACCAACATAATTTTTTTTATTTTCAAGGCAATATTTTTCAATTTTTTGTTGTTCCCATTTTTCAAACGCCGAAACATGTCCATAGTCAACTGATGGCAATTTAACCAAATTTGTATAGTTTTTTGATGTAATTTCATATAAATTTGCATCTTTTATTGCTTGTTTTAATATTGTTACAATCAAAATGACGCTATTTGGTGAAAGTGGCCCATGAGTTTTATTATTTCCATTTTCTTGCAAATAAAAAACAAATTGTTGCAGAATTTTTGGCGACAATTGTTCAAGTTCATATTCACCAAGTTGTGGACATATGTGGTTGTTTATTATGTCCCGATATGAATTAAAGCTCCTTTGTTTTATATTGTGTTTTATTTGTTTTGTCCAAATTTCTAGCCAATTTTTTAGTTTCATAATTTTTACCTCCGATTTTAATATACGAGAGATAGAAAAAAAATAAAGATACAAATAAAAAAATCATGGGCAAAACCCATGACCATGGCGCCACGTGTCTGGCTCGAACAGACGACCTACCGGTTAACAGCCGGTTGCTCTACCACTGAGCTAACGAGGCAAATTTCATAAAGCAATATAATACTATCAAAACACTTTTTTTTTGTCAACACTTTTTTTATATTAGTTCAAAATTTTTAAAAATCTTATTTTGGTGAAAAAATAGTCTGACAGTGTTTTGTTGTATACATCATTTGTGTGACATGTTACAAATATTGTTTCAAGCGTTGGTAAACTTTCAATTTTTGTTATTATAAGGCAATGGCTGTATACTGGCTTTCTTTGACATAGTTGGACGATATCACCAACTTCCACTTCATCAATAGTCACAAGTTTGCACTTTGGTCCAACATCTTTTTTGTTTGAAATAGCATAGTTGAATAATGGTTCAACTCCACTAAAAGCAGGAGAACGGCTGTTTAAGTTATTATAGTACCAGCCGAGTGGTGAAAAGTCCATTTTGATATTGCCGGCATATAGGCATTGGGAAACAAAATTTGTGCAGTCACCACCAAGTGCGTCAAAATTATAAAATTTTGGGTTCCTTTTATTCCACCATTTTTTTGCATACATAGTGGCACTTAGTCTATCATACATATAAAAATTATATGATTTTAAAATATATTTTGCCAACTTGTGCCCATAATTTTGTGGTAGTCATCGGCAAGATGATAAATTACTTTAAGGCTTGCAGTAAAATCTTCGTACTGATTGACTTCAATATTTCCTTCAAGTTTTTGAATTTCGATGCAAAGGTCACGCATATCTTTGTGGTTAGCAAATGTGCAAAGTACATTTTCGTGGTGTATCCAAGTTGTTTTGAGTATTGACACCTTTTCGGCAATTTCTTCTGTTTGAATGTTTTTGCTTCCTTTGGTTAAGGTCATCAGTTCATAAGTCATATCTTGAATTTCATCTAGATAGTTGTTTATTGTTATTTGTTCAAAAACTGCTCCAAAAGCCAAAATCAAAACAACAATAACAATTGTAATAAATTTTTTCATATTTATCCTTTTAAATTAGTATTTATTGTCTTTGCTCTTTTATGCATTTCTTGAAAATACACCTTGCCGTTGTTATCAAGTGTTAAAATGAGTATCTTTTTTTGTTTTACGCCAAGGGAGTTTATAAATTCCATAACTTTGCCTTGACTTATTTTTATTTGTTTAAAATTGTCTTTTATTATTTTTCCTTCGCTTATGATGGTTACAGGCATTGAATTTTCTTCACTTTTTATTTTTATATCTTCGCGAGTAACTGGGGAGGCACTTGCTTTTGGCAAAACACTTATTTTTCCATTTGTTTCCATAATTGCAAAAAGCACTTCGTTTGGACTAAAATATCCTGCTCCGCGAAGTGATTCCATAATGTCATCTATTGACAAGTTGAGTTTTTGGACTGCTTTATAGTCTATTCCATTTTGATTTATGACAATTACAGGCTTGCCACTGAAAACTTCACTAAATTTTGGAAAGTGTTTTGAAAGTATGGTTATAATATAGTGAATTACCAAAAGTGCTAGCAGTGGTACAATTCCATGTAAGAGAGGAACGCTCATTTCCGCCATTGGAATTGTTGCAAGGTCGGCAAGAATAAGTGTTAAAACAAGTTCAAAAGGTTGCATTTGTCCAAGTTGTCTTTTGCCCATAAGCCTGAAAACAACAAGCACAACAAAATATATTATTATTGATCTAATAATTAATGTTAGCATACAAAAATTATTGCATTTTTTTAATTTTTTAAACTTTTTTGTTTCGTTTAGTGAGTTTTATTGGATTGTTTCTTTTAACCCAAACCAAGACTGTGTGAAATTCAAATATATTAAACACTAGGCACAAAAGCACGAAAAATGTTGCTCCTATTGTGCATGTAATTGCAAGATTGAAAAACAATGGCAAGAGGTAATTTAATAGTCCACCCACAAAACTACACAGTGCAATGACAGGAATTGTTATTAAAGTGAATTTAACAAAGTATTTTCCTATTTTCAAAGATGGACACACTTGTTTTTTTAGCATTCTTATATTGAGCATTGCAGAAGTGGTGAAACATCCACCCATTGCCCAGATTAAAGAGTTAATTCCAACATATTTAGGCAAAAACCATACACAAACTAGCATAATTATTGCACCAAGTATGTAATTTTTGAAAGATTTGAGTTCAAGTCCTACCGCGTTTAATATTGATGAAGATATGTTTGTTAAACATAGTGGAATAATAATCCATGCCGCAGTGCTTAAAAGAATTCCGCTTGTTGCATTGTCATAGAAAAATACGCCTATTTGTTCACCAACTCCAATAAATAGTGGAGTAATTAAAAATGAAACAAACATTGAAAAAACAATTGAAGTAGTTACTCTTGAAGAAATATATTTTTCATCGTGTTTTTCTTTCGCACTTGCAAGATCTGGAACAAGGGCAAAAGAAAGTGAACCGATTATTGCCATTGGGATAAATAGAAGAGGCAATGTCATTCCAGATGCTATTCCATAAAGGCTTAGTGCCTGTGCGTTTGTGTAACCAGCAGCAACAAGACGAAGTGGGATAATAAGGGCAATGACAGGTTGAATTAAACTTGATGCTACACGCATAAATGTGATTGGCGAACTTGTCTTCAAAACTTCAACATATTGTGCTTTTTCTGGCTTACTAAATCTTCCACCACTTTTAAGGTACCACACAAGCACAAATGTGCATGATAGCACGCAAGCAATTGTAAGAGAAAGTGCGGCACCAATTTCACCTGTTATTGCGGGGAAAAGACCAGAAAGCAAAATCATACAAACAACTATTCTCATGACTTGTTCAAAAAGTTCGCTTGAACAACAAGCAAGATAGTTGTTTTTACCCCAAAGGTTGCCTCTTAGTGTACTGTAAACACTTGAAAACACTAGTGCAGGCAAAAGTACAAGCAAAATTATTATGCAGTTTTCGTCAGCGAAGATGTGAGATATTGGCTTGTTTAAGACAATGACAAGAAGGGAGATTATAACACTAATAAAAAGCGCAAGCAAAAGGGCAGTTGTGACAATTTTATTTTCTGTCTTTTTGTCTTTATTTGTTGTAAACTTTGCAGTCAAGCGTGACACTATGAGTGGTATTCCACTTGAAACCAAAGTTAAAAGCACCATAAATACAGAAAAACTTATTTGATATATGCCAAGTGCTTCAGCACCAATTGTTCTTGAAAGCCATATGCGAAATATGAATCCTAGTAGTCGTGTTAGGCCACTGAATATCATGATGAGAAAAACAGTTTTGAATAATGATTTCATATCATATCTTATTTTATGGAGGCGATAATTATGCAAATTACGACAAAATCTAATTTATTTTATAAAGTCAAAAAAAATGAAGACATAACAGATATTTGTAAAAAGTTTAAGGTTGACGAATACAGTTTAAAAACGCTAAACCATCTTTCACAAATTCAGCCAAACGATGTGATATTAATACCAAAACCTTACGACCATGTTTATGTCGTCAAACCTCTTGACACCTATGAAAAAATTGCCCAAACTTTAAATGTTAGCGTTGATAAAATAAAAGAAGTGACAAAAGGCAAAAAAATGTATATAGGACAGAGAATTGTTTTTTGAAAATAGTTGACTTGGTCAACAAAATGTAATATATTTATGGTATGATAGAAATTAAAGAAGTTAAAACAGCAAAACAGAGAAAGCTTTTTGTAGACTTTCCAACAAAATTATACAAAGGTGTTAAACAATATGTTCACCCACTAAGAACAAGTGAGCTTGAACTTTTTAATCCTAAGAAAAATGTTTCGTTTGAAGATTGCGAAGCAATATATTTTTTGGCATATAAAGACGGCGAACTTGTGGGTAGAATTGCCGGCATAATTCAAAGACTTTACAATGAAAAGGTCAATGAAAAACGTGTAAGATTCACACGTTTTGATGCAATAAATGACAAAGAAGTTGCAAAAGCACTTTTTGACAGTGTTGAGGCATGGGCAAGACAAAAGGGCATGAACATCGTTCATGGTCCACTTGGCTTTAATGACCTTGATCGTGAAGGTATGCTTGTCGAAGGATTTGATGAGATTGCAACATTTGAAGAGGCATATAATTTTGACTACTATAAAGACCTTATGGAGTATTGTGGCTATCAAAAAGACATCGACTGGGTTGAGTTCAAACTAACTATTCCAAAACAATTAGATCCAAAGATAAACGCCGTTGCCGATGCAGTGATGAAAAAATATCATTTAAAAACTGTTGAAAAACATTCAAAAAGTGCCTTTATTAGACGTTATCAAAAAGGAATATTCCATTTGCTTGACGAGGCATATGGGCCACTTTATGGAGTTGTTCCATACACAGATAAGGTGAGAAAGCAAATAATTGACCAATTTAGACTATTTATAAGTCTTGACTTTATCAGTGTTATTGTTGATGAGAATGATGAAATAGTTGCCTTTGGCTTTGGAATACCATCTTTGAGTGAAGTTATCAATAAATATGAAGGAAGATTGAATTTAAAGAGCATATTCCCACTGTTAAAAGCGGTTAAACATCCTACCGAACTTGATCTTGCTCTTATTGCAGTCAAACCACAATGGCAATCTCGTGGTGTTCCTGCACTCATTATTAGAGAGATGCTTTCAAGTTTCATAAAGGCAGGAATAAAGACTTGTGAAACTAACTTAAATCTTGAATATAATGTACATATTATTCAACTTTGGAAACACTTTGAACATCGTCAACATAAGCGTCGTAGAGCATGGATAAAGTATCTTGACCAAAAACCTGAGCAAAAGGTGGAGCAAGAGAAAAATATCGAACAAAAATAAAAAACAGTTAAAATAGACTGTCAAAAAAACAAGTGAGGCGAGGCTTCGTCGAAACTATCGCTTTTGGCTTCAATTTGCATATTTGCAAATTTTTGCCTTACGCTTGTTTCTCCTCTCCCCAAAAAAGTGCTCACTTTTTGGGGACCCCAAATAAATGCCCCAAAGCAGGAGTTTAGTTACCTAAATGACTGTTTTGGGGCGTTTTGCAGTAAACAAAGCAAGAAAAAATTTTAATTTTTTCGGTCACGAAGTTTTTTGGACAGTCTAGCAAATTGATTTTTGCTTTTTTTATTTTTTTGTTATACTAAAATACAAATATGCGAGTATGCGAGGTGAGTTTTGAATAACACTTGTGAAGATAAAAAACAAAAAGAAGATATAGTAGTTGAAAATGACAACAAAAACAACAAAAATAAGTCATTTTTGGCGAAAATAGATAAATTTTTTAAAATTTCAGAGCGAGGTAGTTCTTTCAAAAAAGAATTTTTGGGCGGACTTGTCAATTTTATGGTGATAAGTTACATCATGGTTGTAATTCCTGGGCTTTTTAGTGGAATAGGTGGCGAAGGGCTTTGGAAAGCACTTTTTGTTGCAACAATTTTAACTACAGTTTTGGCAACGCTTTCAATGGCACTTTATGCAAATTTACCAATCATATTGGCACCAGGAATTGGCGTTGCAAGTTTTGTTGTTGGGCTTATTGAAAGTGGTCAATACACCTTTAGTCAGGCAATGACAATATGTTTTTTAGCAGGCGTGCTTTTTGTGTTTATAACAGTAACAGGGCTTAGAAGAAAAATTATTGATGCTATTCCTCCGGCAATTAAACTTGCAATCCCTATTGGTGTTGGACTTTTTATATTAAATGTTGGGCTTTCATCGTCAAACAGTGGAATTTTAGATATCTTAAACGGGAACGCAACATCACTTACTGCGATAGTGGCTATTGTTAGTTTTATAGTTATGTCAGTTTTGTATGTTAAAAATATCAAAGGTGCAATTTTTTATGGAATTATTGCAGGAACTGTTGTGGACATAATTATAAAGTTTTGCATAGGAATAAATCCATTTGAAGTGCTATGGACAAATAGTTTTTTGCCACCTTTTGGCGAACTTTTTGAGTATAGTTTCTTAAAATTTGATTTTGGTGGACTTTTTAGCGGAAACATTTTCACTGCAATAACAAGTGTTATTCTTGTTGTGTTTGCCGTTGTTCTTATGGACCTTTTTGACACTGTTGGGACACTGCTTGCAACTGCACAAAAAGGCAATCTTTTGGATAAAGATGGCAATGTGATAAATCAAAATAGGGCAATGTTAATCGACGGATCTGGTGCAGTGTTTAGTTCTTGTCTTGGAATACCAAACGCATCAAGTTATGTTGAAAGCACATCTGGTATTGCCAGTGGTGCAAGAACAGGACTTAGTTCAATATTTACATGCATATTTTTTGCTCTTTCGCTATTTTTGAGTCCAATAGTTATGCTTATACCAGTTTATGCAACTGCTCCGGCACTTATTTTAGTTGGAATTCTTATGTTTGACGGCGTGAACAAAATTGACTTTACAGATGTTTCAGTTTCTATTCCTGCCGTTCTTACAATAATAATTATGCCACTGTCAAATAACATCAGCATCGGTATTGCCGTTGGTATTATTTCATACACACTCATAAATCTACTCACAGGACAGTTTAAAAAGGTGCATGTGTTCACATATGTGGCGACTGTGCTTTTCATACTATATTTCATAACATTATATATATAAATAAAGCACAAACTTTTAAAATAAAATATTAAGAAACTGGCAAAATACAAAAAACTCTACAAAATAGTGGAGTTTTTTTAAAACAATGTGTAGTTATGTAAAAATATATTTTTTTGCTATAAATATTGATTTTTATTTTGTCCATGTTATACTAAAGTCAATAAGGAGGATTTTTATATGATTAAAAAGTCAAACACTCTCAATTGTGCTGTAAGTGATAACAAAGCCAAAAAACTGGGATTTAAAATATTATCAGGAATTCTTTCTCTTGGTTTTGTTTTTAGTTTGGGACTAACGTTGACTGCTTGTAGCAATGAACCTCAAGTTCAAGTAGAAAATGTTTCAACATTAATAGAAGAATATTATACAGACACAAAAACTTTCTTGGATAATGAAGTTTTGGAAGATGTTGTTAAACTTTCAACAGGGACTTATGATAGTTCGAAATTGCTTGACGCTACATATGATTTAGGCAATGGAGATTCAGAATCACTTAATTTTGTTAAAGTTATATTTACATATAAAGATGGAGAAGAAAGTTTATACAACATAAATGTAATGACATTTGAAACAGGAATTGAATTAGATAAAATTGCAGATTATGATGCAAATAAAACAGAACTTGCACAAATTGCAGACGACGCAACAATTTCAACACAATATACAACAACTTATAACTCAGCAGAAAATGTTCAAAATGACGAACTAGCAGAAGCTATACTTAAAAATATAGTAAAATCTAATGAAAATATTGTTCATTTTATACTAAAAAGCACTGGCAAACAAGAAGATGTTATTGATGATGTGATATATCCTTTCAGTAAATATGACCTTATTGCTCAAACAGACAAAACAGTAAAAGTATATCAAGTGACGATTAGAACTCAAGATGATATTCAAGATATGATTGATAGCCTTACAGATTCGCGAAATTATAGGCTAAAAAGTATAAATGATATTGAAAATATTGAATGTACTATAGAATATAAAAAATATGAAAAAGAGAATACTGAGAACAATTTATAAATATAGTTGATGATGTAACTAAAGTTTTATCTAAGTCATTGATTTTTCGTAAAAGTCAAAGTTATGTTGTACTCGTGGCTATAAAAAATTATTAAACAGATAAATACATTTAAAAAATAAAAAAGTAAAACATTATATAAGTAAAAAACAGACTTTTAAGGTCTGTTTTTTTTCTGTTTATATTAGTATGAAAAATACAATACTAGTTATAAGAATTAAAATTGAAACAACCAATGTGATTATTTTCCAAATTCTTTGTTTTTTGCCAAGTATCAATGAAATTGTATTAAAAATCACAGATAAACTTCCGATAATTAAACTAGGTAGTCCAAAATATGCAATGAAGACAATTAATCCAACAGTTGTGCCAAGTTTATCGCTCTCGTCTGCTAAAAGATGTCTAATAGCAATATCTGCCCAAAAAACAGTTAGTATTAAACACATCACTGCGGTTATAATTCCCAATATCCATAAAATTTTGCTTGTCTTTTCTTTTTTGGATATTTTATCAGACATAATTGAAACTTGATTTATATCTTGTTTGACGCAATCTTTGTCGGTGTCGTTTTTTATTATATCATCCATGGCAAAACCTCACTTTTTTATTATGATAACAATATTTATATTATTTTCAAAACATTTATGTTAAAAAAACACGGCTTTTATATTTTGCCGTGCTATTTATGTTATTTAGATAATTTATCTGTAATTTGTCCAAGTATTTTAAGTGTTGCTTCGTCACTTATTGTTCTAGCTAGTGCAGTCACTAATTTTAATTGAGCTTTTTTCTCTTTGCTGTGCTCAACTTCTTTGCCTTTTTCTGTTAGTGGCTCAGAGCAGTATGGGCAAAAATTAAATTCATCTTCAACTTCAAGGTTACAAAAAGGGCATTTATCCATTTTTTATTCTCCTTTTTCATTTTCCAATAAGTCTTTGTAGTTAGGCTGACTTTTGTATGTATTTGCAAGCTTTTCATCAATTGCTTTTTTAGCAAGCTGTGCAAGTATTTCAATCTCTCTTTGCTCTTTTGCTATGCGTTTTTCAATCGCAAATGTCTTGTCATCAACAAAGTTTGTTGTGCGAGCAATCTCAACTTTGTGATTTTCTTCACCAAGCACGAGGGTAAATGAGTTATATCCTTTTGTTGAAACTGTTGGAACATAACTTTTTGTTGAATCTTTGTATCTAGCAAGGCCAGATGAGAACACGACATTTGAATAACTTCCAACTGCGTTCTCTGATGGAACAAATATGTAGTCAGCTTCTGCCAAATCTCCATGCTGATTTTGTGCTGCACGTTTGTTGCCTGTCATTGTCTTTGATGTTGTCTTCAAATTGGTGTGAACTGAGATGTCATAGTAATATGTTTTGTCGCCGTCAATTCTTTTTATGTTAAACACCTTTTTAACGCCGGGGACATATGAGATTTTGACTTTTTTTGTTTTGCCATTGACTTTTGAAACAGCATAATTTAAAAGCACATCATTAAAAGCATCAAGTAGGGCATCTTGCAAGATGTCACGATTGAGCTTTCTTTTTGCCATATGCTCGTCACGTCCGTTCATAAGGATAATTTCGTCAGCACCATTTTTTGCAACATATTCAATATAGTCGATGAGTTTATCTATACGCTTTTGAAGTCCCCAGAAAAGTATTTTCTTGTTTTCAATTGACGCATTTTGCAAACTTGTTATGTTAAACTCTTTTCCAATCACATCACCGCTAAAAATTACCAGTGTTTTGTCATTTCCGCTTTTTTGTGAAAGGGCAGAGCGAATTGATTTGAATGAAGTCATGTCTTCAACGCCTTTTTGTGGGTTGGACATATCATAAAGATTAAAATCATGCAAAAAGACGAGATGCAAATTCTTTTTTCCGCGGACAACTATATCTTCATTCCAAACCAAAGGAATGGCTTTTTTCTTTACTTCTTGAATGTACTCGCGAGTGCCGGCAGGAGTTGCATCTTCAACTTCGCTATTTGTGGCAAGATTGACTTTTCCGAATTTGTCGCCTGTGAGTTTATACCATAGGTCTACAATGTCATTTTGTTTTTGTTGATTATTATTAGGATTTAGGTCTTGCATTACATATCCCTCCCATCACTTAGGTCGCTTGCTTTTCTTGAAAGCTCTTGCGTTACCTTTTCCAAAGGCTTGTTTGCCCATTTGTCTTCATAGCTTTTGTCAGAAGAAAGGGCATACTTTTTCTGATACATTTTGAGTATCATGCTTGGCTCATCTTTGACTTGGTCAAGAGCATTGAAAGCGTTTATAAGAGGTTTATATTTTGGCTCTTCTGTTGCATTGTCGTGTGTGTGGTAAGGGTTTAATTGCCAGCTTATGTCATAAACTCTCAAATTAGTCTTTTGTCCAAACAAATTTTGTGAACCATAAATTGTTGAACCGTTTTGGAACGAATATCCCATTCCAACATAAACTTCATGATTTTTGTCACCAAGACGCTTGCCGTTTTTGTCATATACAGGGATTGGAACTGTGTAAAGTGCATCTTGTCCTGTGTGCAAGTGTTCAATCATTATTCCGTCAAGAAGTAGTCCTGTTTCTTCTCTGACAACATTGACAAGGCTCAGCGCTTTGTCCAAACTTCCTGCGTCATGAATGAATAGGTAATTTTGATACTTCACTTCATGAGTGTCAGGGGTGAGAAGTGGAATACTATAAATAAGTCCATATGGCACATAATCAATACCAAGAGCATCAGCTATTTGATGAGAAAATGATGTGTCACTTTGTTTGTTTCTGTTTCCATATTCTGCATCATGATTGCCACCAATAATTGCAATAAGTTTTGATTTGACATTTCTGTCATTCAAAAGGTCATACACAATTGTTGGAGCTTCGCTTGGTCTAACGCGATTACCAAAAGAATTGGTTGCGCAGTTTGGACTGTTGTTTGCATTGTCAACACTATCACCACCAATGTAAATGTGTGCATTAAAGCATTTTGAAACTTCATTTATTGCCATTTTGCATCTGTCAGCATCAAATCCTTGACCACCAGCGTGTATGTCTGTTACTGCTGCAAGTAACACATGAGAATTGACAGTTAGCGCTTGTTTTTTAATAAATCTAATTTCATCATCACGATTGTCACGACCACGTTCAAGAACATAATCTTTTTTTGCATCAAGCTCTGTTCTGTCTGTCGCAAGACGAGGATTGTTCGTATCTTGACTAAAATTAGTATTCTTTTTGAAAGCCATTTTTCCTCCTTAAATTACGTTTTTATTTTAACATACAAGTCAATAGGTGTCAACACACGAGATGTGACATGGTGGGGGTGCAGTAGCCCAACATATAGACATAACAGACTGGCAAAAAACGGCGTGATACTTTGTTTACTGCCATGGTGGGCAGTTGTTTCTTTTATCTTAAAAAGAGTACATAAATTTTTAAAATTAAAATGAGTTTAAACTGTTGACTTTTATTTTTAATTTTGATAGTCTTAAATGGTTAAGGTTTAATTTTGGTGGGGTATCGCCAAGCGGTAAGGCATTGGACTCTGACTCCAACATCCGTAGGTTCGAATCCTACTACCCCAGCCATTTTAAAGGCAAAAATAAAATTATGTAAAATTTGTCAAAAAAAGTCTTTACTTTTTTGATCAAGTTATATATAATGTACATCGACGTTGGGGTGTAGCCAAGTGGTAAGGCACGAGACTTTGACTCTCGCATGCGTAGGTTCAAATCCTGCCACCCCAGCCAAATATGGTTCACTAGCTCAGCTGGTAGAGCACTTGACTTTTAATCAAGGGGTCTCGGGTTCGAATCCCGAGTGAGCCACCAAAAACAAAATTTTTATAATTTTCGGAGCATTTAAATAGCGGCTCTGATTTTTTTTAATTAAATAAGTTTATGTAAAAAATTATCATATATATTAAAGAAGTTTAAACTTACTAACCCTTTAACCCATGGAATGGTTAGCTCAGTACCAAAAAATTGTATTTGTTAAGTATAAAAAAACACAAAAAAAGACTCGAGAGCAAGGCTCGAGCTTTTACAAATAAAAAATCACCAAAAAGCAAGAAAGACGAGTCTTGGGGCAAAAACTGCACTAATCGGCACACTTTTGCGAATGTTTCGCAAAAGTTTTGCATAATGTTTGTTTTTGCCCCTTTACACCGACCAAACGAAAATCGCTCTTCGTTGGCGATTTTGCCGTGACTTAGGGGAAGAAATGCAGTGCATTTCTTTTGTATAAAATCCATATCTTGGCTTGGCAGTAAACAAAGTATTTCGTAGCTTTTTGGTGATTTTTTGGTGCGGATGAAGGGACTTGAACCCCCACGGTTGCCCACAGGATCCTAAGTCCTGCGCGTCTTCGTCGAAACTCTCGCTTTGGACTTCAATTTGCTGTCGCAAATTTTCGTTTTTCGCTTGGTTTCTCCTCTCCCCAAAAAGTTGTAATACTTTTCGGGGGCCCCATGGCAGACGCTGAGATTCGTCACACTCATAAAAAAAGCCTCGCCACATGGCTCGGCTTTTCTGGTGCGGATGAAGGGACTTGAACCCCCACGGTTGCCCACAGGATCCTAAGTCCTGCGCGTCTTCGTCGAAACTCTCGCTTTGGACTTCAATTTGCTGTCGCAAATTTTCGTTTTTCGCTCGGTTTCTCCTCTCCCCAAAAAGTTGTAATACTTTTCGGGGGCCCCATGGCAGACGCAGAGATTCGTCACATTCATATAAATAGCTTCGCCACACGGCCCGGCTTTTTTGGTGCGGATGAAGGGACTTGAACCCCCACGGTTGCCCACAGGATCCTAAGTCCTGCGCGTCTGCCAATTTCGCCACATCCGCATATGTCAATCTTTATTATACTATCAAAAATTGTTTGGTATGTCAACTATTTAATTTTCATTTTATGTCTATCTACAATTTGACAAACGGACCGTGGTATTGTAATATTTAGTGAGGCTTTTATGGAATTATTAAACACAACACTTAAACAAATTTTTTTGAAGGCGTTTCGTGACTCTGGCTATGACGACGATGTGACTATTGGGGAGTGTGCAATTGCAAATTTTGGAGATTTTCAGTGTCAAACTCCACTACTTCTTGCAAAGAAGTATCACAAATCTCCTTTGGTTATCGCAAACGATGTTGTTGCACATATTGACGGCGAAGGAATAATCACAAATATCACAGTTGCTAGCCCAGGCTACATAAATTTTTTTATTGATGGCGAATATCTTGCTAAGTACTTGCAAGAGTATTTAATAGATGTTGCAGATGCAAGAAAGCCAACAGGTAAAAAAGTGCTTATTGACTATGGTGGAGCAAACTGTGCAAAGCCACTCCATGTTGGGCACCTTCGTTCGGCAGACATTGGCGAAAGTATAAAGCGTATTGCAAAATACATGGGCGATGATTGTATAGGAGATGTTCACCTTGGCGACTGGGGACTGCAAATGGGTATGGTAATCTATGCCGTTTGGGAGAAAAATCCTAATCTTGTTTACTTTGATAAAAGTTACACAGGGGAATATCCGAGCCAGCCACCATTTACAATGGACGAGCTTAAAGTCATGTATCCAAACATAAGTCAAAGGGCAAAAACTGACGAAGTTTTGCATGAAAAAGTCAAAAAGATAACTTATGACCTTCAACAAGGTAGGCGTGGATATGTTGCTCTTTGGAAACAAATTATTGAAGTTTCAAAAAAATCTATTAAACAAGATTATGACAAGCTCAATGCACACTTTGACCTTTGGCTTGGTGAAAGTGATAGCAAAAACTATCAAGACGAAGTGGTTGACTATGTCATAAAAAATGGCTATTCGCGTGTAAGTGACGGTGCAACAATTGTTGATGTTGCACGAGAAGGTGACAAGGCTGAGATACCACCATTTATGCTATTAAACTCGGCAGGCTCTGCTCTTTACAGCACGACAGAACTTGCGACCATTGTCCAGCGTGACAGGGAGTTTGGTGTTGATAAGATATTGTATGTTGTTGACAACAGGCAAGAACTTCACTTCGTTCAGGTGTTTAGATGTGTTAAAAAAATAAACATTTTGAAAAAAGACATAGATTTGCAGTTTGTTGGCTTTGGAACAATGAACGGGCCAGACGGCAAGCCATACAAAACACGTGACGGCAAGGCGATGGGACTTGACGACCTTATGCAAATGGTTGTGGACAAAGCACTTGAAAAAGTTAAGCAGTCTAAGCCTGATTACTTAGATACCGAGATTGAAAACATTTCAAAAGTTGTTGCAATCTCTGCACTTAAATTTGCTGATTTATCTGTGCTTAGGACAAAAGACCTTGTATTTGATGTTGACAAATTTTGCTCATTTGAGGGCAAGACAGGACCATATATTTTGTACACAATAACAAGGGCTAATTCAGTGCTTGCAAAAGCTGATGACTGTGATGCAAAATTTACTTTGTCAGATGAAGATAGAAGACTTGCACTTTGCCTAATAAAGTTCACAGACTCAGTCGCAAGTGCATATGAAAAGAATGCACCTTCATTTTTGTGTGACTATGCATATTCTCTTGCAAATGAATTTAATACTTTTTATGGAAAGTCAAGTATAATTTACGAAAAGGACAGTACAAAAAAACATACAAAAATTATGCTTACAAAATTCACAAAAAATATGTTACAAAAATGTATGGATTTGCTCGCAATAAATACGCTTGAAAAAATGTAAAAAATCGGAGAAAAAATGTTAGTTTCACAAAAAATATGCGATATATTTTTAATTTATAGAAAATTATTTAAAAATTTAAATGAAGAAATAAATTTAAAATTAAAACCATACAAAATAACAGTGCAACACGCCGTGTATTTAATGGCTTTAAAAGTGCAAGGACCACTTACAATAAAAGATTTAAATGTGTTTATTGATAACGACAAGGCAATAACAACAAGGGTAATAAAAACATTAAAAAAACATGAATATATTGAAAAAATTGGAAGTAGAATAAAAAAATATAAAATAGCAATAACACAAGAAGGTGAAAGTGTTTTTAAAGTAATTTTGGGCGTTATAAATAAATTCAAAAAAACACATTTAAAAGACATTACACAAAACGAGTTAACTTTGCTTGCAAACATTTCAAAAAAACTTATATAAGAGGAAATTATGGGACTATTAAACGGTCTTTTCAAAACGCTTGGTTTTGAAGGGGAAAAGAAAAAGACAAAGACAAAACAGACTGACGATATAAAGCCACAGTTAAAGCAAAAAACTCAGGTTGCTGAGTATGATTTGAAGAGCATAAAGCCACAGCCAACACTTTATCAGCCATCATCTCAGATTGAAGTGCAACAACTTGTTGATAGATTTAGAGATGGCGAAGATGTCTTGGTGGACATAAATAGTATAGACGAAAAAGAACGCACAAGGTCGCTTGACTTTTTTTGTGGAGCTGTGTATGCTCTTGGCGGAAAAATAAAACAAAGTGATGATCAAACATTTTTATTTTGTCATTTGGAGAATTGATGAAATTTTTAAACAAACCATTTTTTTATAAAATACGATATGGCATCATAACAACGCTTGTTGTTTTGGTGTGTTTATTTTGGGATTTGTTTTTCAAGATAATAACTGACGGATTTGACATCGTAATAATTGATGGATTTTTTGGATTTTTTTCAATACACAACACAGGTGCAGCGTATGGAATTTTGGGCGGGCAAACAACACTTTTGATTGTCTTGTCCATAGTTATGGTTGCGCTCATTATTTTGTATAACTATTTTCACAAAAACAAAAGCATATATTATTGCGTAAGTATTGGGCTAATTTTGGGCGGGGCAATTGGCAATTTGATTGACAGAATTTTTCTTGGGTATGTCCGAGATTTTATTAAATTCAGTTTTTTCAGTTTCACATTCAACATTGCCGATGCTTGTCTAACTATTGGCGTAATTATGTTTTTAGTTTACTTATTGTTTTTTGACAACTTATTTGAGTTCAAAAAACGCAAGAAAAAAGCGGTGAAAAAAAAATGAAAGTGATAGTTAATGAAGGAAACGTTAGGCTTGATGTGTTTTTGCAAAATGAGATTAAAGACGTCACACGCTCGCACGTTCAAAAGATGATTGATGATAGCTTAGTGAAAGTAAACGGAAAAGTTGTGACAAAGTGTGGATATAAAGTTTGTGCTGGTGATGAGGTAGAATACACAAATCTTCCAGAGAAAAAACTTGATTTGTCACCAGAGGACATAGACATTGATATTGTTTATGAAGATGATGACTTGGTGGTGATAAACAAACCGCAAGGACTTGTTGTTCACCCAGCCTGTGGAAATGAAAATCACACACTTGTAAACGCACTTTTGTATCATATAAAAAATCTTAGCACAATAAATGGTGTTGTTCGCCCTGGTATTGTTCATAGACTTGATAAAAACACATCAGGGCTTTTGATTATTGCAAAAAATGATTTTGCACACGTCAACCTTTCAAAGCAAATTCAAGAAAAGTTATGTAAAAGGTGTTATATTGCACTTTGTGATGGGACTTTTAAGGAAGACTATGGAACAATAACCACAAACATTGCACGAAGTAAAAAAGACAGAAAAAAGATGGCAGTGTGTCCTGAAGGCGAGGGCAAGGTTGCAATAACTAACTATAAAGTTTTGAAAAGGTACAATGGTTACACTTTGGTGGAATTTGATTTAAAGACGGGCAGAACCCACCAAATACGCGTTCATGCAAGCTATATTCATCACCCAGTTGTTGGCGATGAAGTTTATGGCAAAAAGTCAAAGTTCAATTTGTCGGGACAACTTCTTCATGCCTACAAAATTGAATTCACTCAGCCAACGACCAAAAAGCGAATAACACTGACATGTGACCTACCTGACTATTTCAAAAACGTACTTGAAATTTTGGAAAAACAAAAAAATTAGTTGCAAATTTTTAATAAAATTAATATACTATATGACGTAATAATAAAGGAGATGACAAGGTATTATGAAAAAGTTTATGAATATGCTAGCTTTCATCGGTATCGTGGTAGTTGCTATTGCACTGCTCATAGCAAAAATTTTGGCTCTGGTCGATGTAAGTGCTAGTGCCGTAACTGCACTTCAAATGGTTGGCGAGTGTATTGCATACATAGTCACAATGGTTTATGCCTTCTACTTCGTTAAAAACAAGCGTAACGTTTGGTGGTGGGTTGCCTATGTCGCAGCAGTTGTGGTCGTTGTATTGCTTATTATACTTAGGTAATAAAGCCAATAAAAAAGTTTTGCACAAGTTTCGACTTGTGCATTTCTTTATAAGCACCAAAAATTTAACAAAGTTAGACATTTTGTTCTTGTTAAATAAATTTTTTGTGTGCTAAAATATTTTAGTGCGAAAAATTTTGGAATTAAAGCACTATGTGTTATAATCTACTGACAAAACATTAAGGAGAAAAATTTAAAATGTACACAATTAAAAAATTAGAAAACAACAAATATCAAATTACAATTACTGCGGACAAACAAACTTGGGAAAAGTTTGTTGACCACGCATATGAAGAAAACAAAGAGAAGTTCAACATTGAAGGGTTCAGAAAGGGCAAAGCTCCCCGTGCAATAATTGAAAAGAACTACGGCGAATCGGTTTTTTATGATGACGCTCTTGATCATTTGTTTGCTCATGAATATGCTGACGCTCTTGCTAGTGACAAAAGCATTGAACCAGTTTCAAATCCAGAAATAAAAATTGACAAATTTGATGAAGACGGAATAGTTATTATTGCAGAAGTTCAATCAATGCCAGAGGTTAAACTTGGTCAGTATAAAGGCCTTACAATCAAAAAAGCAACAGGAAGCGTAAGCGATGAAGAAGTTGAAAAAGAACTCAATCAATCACGTGAGCGCCAAGCAAGATATGTTGAAGTTGACCGTGAAAGCAAAGACGGCGACTATGTTGTGATTGACTTCACAGGCTACACCGACCAAAAAGCTTTTGAAGGTGGCTCTGCACAAGATTACAGACTTAAACTCGGTTCTCATACATTTATTGAAGGCTTCGAGGACCAACTTGTTGGGCTAAAAAAAGGCGACAAAAAAGATGTTAAAGTTACATTCCCAGTCGACTATTTCAGTGAAGAGCTTAAAGGCAAGGACGCAATTTTTGATGTAACAGTCAAAAAAGTTGAAGAAAAAACTCTTCCACCACTTGACGATGAGTTTGCATCAAATGTTTCTGAGTTTGAAACACTTGCAGACTACAAGGCAGACATAAGAAAACATCTTGAAGAAAATTTGGCAGCAAGACTTAAACGCGAAGATGAAAACAACGTCATTGAAACAATTGTTAAGTCAAGCGAAGTCAATATTCCAGATGTGCTTGTTGAACGCCAACTAGATAGTTTTATTCAAGACTTTTCAATGAGATTAAGTTATCAAGGCTTCAAACTTGAAGATTATTTAAAACAAGCCAATGTCACAGAAGAAGAATTAAGAGAAGAACGCAGAGAACAGGCAAAAGAAGTTGTCAAGACAAGGCTTGTGCTTGAAACAATAGTAAAACAAGAAAAACTTGATGTCACAGAAAAAGAACTCGATGAAAAACTTGCTGAAACAGCACAAAAGTACGGCAAGTCACTTGATGAATACAAGAAAAATCTTGGTGAAAGAAATATTGCATATATTCAAAATGATATTCTTATGCAAAAACTTCTCACACTTCTCACAAATTCAAACACATTAAACTAATCAGTATAAAGGAGAACAAAAATGCTAATACCAATGGTAGTTGACCAAACAAGTCGTGGAGAAAGGTCATATGACATTTATTCAAGACTTTTAGAAGATAGAATAGTCTTCGTAACTGGCGAGATTACAGATGATACTGCAAATGTTGTTGTTGCTCAGCTTATTTATCTTGAAGGCAAAGATCCTAAAAAAGACATTTCAATGTACATCAATAGCCCTGGTGGTTCAATATCTGCCGGCATGGCTATACTTGACACAATGAAATATATAAGTTGTGACATTTCAACAATTTGCGTTGGTATGTGCGCATCAATGGGAGCAGTGCTTTTGGCAAGTGGCACAAAGGGAAAGCGTTTTTCACTTCCAAATGGCGAAATTATGATTCACCAGCCACTCACAACAGGTATGCAAGGTCAAGCAACAGATATTGAAATTGCATCAAAACACTTGCAAAAGTTAAAAAGCAAATTGCATGAAATACTTAGTGAAGCCACAGGTCAAACCATTGAAAAAATTGCACAAGATTGCGAAAGAGATAACTATATGTCAGCTGATGAGGCAAAGACTTATGGGCTTATTGACGAGGTTATAACAAAAAGACAACAAACTAATTAAGGAGGTGCTTTATGGAAGATAATGAAGATATGGTGTGTTCGTTTTGCGGAAAATCTCAGCGCGTAGCGAAAAAACTCATTGCTAATCCAACAGGTGACTGCTATATTTGTGATGAGTGCGTTGAAATTTGTCGCGACATAATTAAAGATTCAATTAAATCAAGTGATTTTGAGCCGATTGAACTTCCGACTCCACAGGAGATAAAGGAACAACTTGACCAGTACATTGTTGGTCAAGATGAAGCAAAAAAAGTGCTGTCGGTTGCAGTTTACAATCACTATAAGCGTATAAACTATTTGAGTGACAAAAACAATGTTAAAAATGATGACTATATTGAACTAGACAAATCAAACATCTTGATGGTTGGTCCAACTGGTTGTGGGAAGACACTTCTTGCAAAAACACTTGCAAAAATTCTTAAAGTTCCTTTTGCAACGGCGGATGCAACCACACTAACGCAAGCAGGATATGTTGGCGAAGATGTTGAAAATATACTATTAAAGCTTATTCAAAACGCAGATTATGACATCAAAAAAGCAGAAAGAGGCATAGTCTATGTTGATGAGATAGACAAAATTGCTAAAAAAGGTGAAAATGTTTCAATAACTCGTGATGTGTCAGGTGAAGGTGTTCAGCAGGCACTTCTTAAAATTTTGGAAAGCACAATTGCGTCAGTCCCACCACAAGGCGGAAGAAAAAACCCACAACAAGAGATGCTTCAAATAGACACAACAAACATATTGTTTATCTGTGGCGGTGCTTTTGTGGGGCTTGACAAAGTTGTTGAGTCAAGATTAAATCAAACTGCAATTGGCTTCAATGCAAAAGTTACCAAGTTCTCAGAAGATGCATCAAAACTCATTCACGAACTCCAACCACAAGACCTTATTAACTATGGACTTATTCCAGAGTTTGTAGGCAGACTTCCAGTTGTTGTGGGCCTAAATGACTTGAATGAGCAAGCACTTATTGACATAATGACAAAGCCAAAAAATGCAATAATTAAACAATACAAGAAGTTGTTTGATATTGAGCATATTGACCTTGAAATTAAACCAGCAGCAATAAGGGCAGTTTCCAAAAAGGCAATGGAACTTAAAACTGGTGCGAGGGGACTTAGGACAATTATGGAAGGCAAGATGCTTGAACTTATGTACAATGCACCAAATGACAAGAAAATTTCAAAAATCATCATTGATGAAGATTGCATAACAAAAGACGCAAAACCAACGATAATTCACGAACAAGACCAGCCAGAGAAGAAAGTTGTTGGACAGGAATAATATAAAAGAAAAAACCCACTTCGGTTATTTGTCCGAAGTGGGCTTTTTTAGTTTGACAAGCCTACCAAATAATCAATACTCACATCAAAAAACTTTGCCATTTCAATCAGTGAGTTCATTGTGGGTTCTCTAAGTCCATTCTCCCATAAACTTATTATGCCTTTGCTTACGCCAAGTTTTTGAGCAAGTTCAACTTGCCCAATGCCTTTTTCTTGCCTAAGAAGTTTCAAATTATCTTTAAATTTATTTTCCATATAAAATATTATCTAACAAATGTAAGAAATTTACTTGACTTCTTACAAAAGTAAGAATATTATATCCATGTAATTACTTGTTATGCAGGTAATTATGTCCCAAGGGGATATTACATAGCAGGTGGTAGTTGATATCTCCTTGGTTCTCCCATTTTCACACGCAAAATTGCGGGTGTATACTTTGGTTACTGCCAAGTCATGCCATACAGTCATGTACGAGTACACTCCTGCCTGGCACGTCTTGTCGAGCCTTAGTCTACACTCTTTATAAAAAATAGTGGCAAGAATGCCACTATTTTTTTATGTCTATTTGTTCTCTTCGTTGAGTTTTTTAAGGACAAAGTCAAGGTCAAGGCCGTGGGCTAGGCATGCTTCTTCAAGTGTCTCCATTTGACTGAGTGGGCAGGTGAAGCAGTGCATTCCAAAGCCTGCCAAGATGTCAAGTAGGTCTTCATTATAGTTTGCTATGTCAAGAATTGTCCAATCTTTTGTTATTTCTTCCATTTTTATTCTCCTTTTTTATTGTATTATTTTGAACTTGTGTTTTAAATTTTATTTATTGTTTCGTCAAGATATGTCGCCATATTGTCTGCTATGTGGGTGAGAAGGGCGTTTGGATATTTGTAATATATGTCTGTTAAACTGACGCCACCTTTTGCACGCACATCATACTCGCCCATATGCCAATTTATGCACATTGCTTCTTCGCGAGTTAGACGCATAAAACCGTTTATTATGTAAACAGATTTTTCGCCGTGACCATATGGCAATTTGTCATTTGTTGTGTAATATGGCACTTGCACCCATGTGCCGTTTTGCTTGACATTTTTCACATCTTCAACATAGGTGTCAACTTTGCAAATATCGTGGAACAGTGCCACAATTGTTGCGCTTTCAAGTGAAAATTGTTGTTGCCACTGTTCGCCGTATTGCATTTTCAAAAGTTTAACAAATCTTTCGAAAACATTCAGACTGTGTTTGCAAAGTCCACCCTCATAATTTGAGTGAAATCTCGTTGACGCTGGTGCTGTGAAAAAGTCTGTTTTTTCAAGATATTCCATGAGTGCGTCAATACCTTCACGCTTGATGTTATTTTTCACCAAATCTAAAAAAATACTTTTGTTATCTTCAATAACTTCGTCCATTGTTTTCTCCGTATGTTTATGATATCACAAAAAAAATCAACAAACAACATTTTAGCATATAAATAATTAGTATGGAAGACAAAACAGTGGAGGATATAATATCGCTTGCAACAATTTTTTCCACGTCACTATCAAAAAATTGCTCCAAAGAGCAACTTACTGAATATAGAATTTTCTTTCAAACAGTTTCCAACAACCTTATCAACATAATATCACAAAAAAAGTGATTTATTTTTTAAGTCTAAGGTCGCTGTTTTCAACATTTAGGACCAAAGAATTATTTTGACTTAATAGTCTTGAAAAAATTCTGTCCCCATAATAGTCTTGAATTTGCTGAGGAGTGAGGTTAGTGGAGATGACTGTCTTTTTGCCTTCTCTCATTCTTTCAGAAAGCACATTATAAAGTCCTTCAACCGTCACATTTTTGAGCATTGGTTCTGTTCCAAGGTCATCAATAAATAAATAGTCAGGTTCAAGCAGCATAGCAATGAATTGACCTTTTGTTTGGTCAAAGGTGGTGTGATATTTCAAGAGATTTTGATTTAGTTCAAAAGCAGAAGTGAAATACACAAGTGTTTCTTTTTGAATTAAGTCGTTTGCCATACATTCCATAACATAGGTTTTACCAGCGCCAGTTTTGCCAATTAAAATGACATTTGTGTAATTATTTTCTTTGTCGCACCAGTTTTTTAAAACAGTGTATAGTTTTTTTGTGTTTTCGGGATTGTCAAAAATAGAGAAGTCGCATTTGTCAAAACATCTTATGTCTTTACTTAGTCCACTTTTTTCGTATAAAATCAAGTTTATCTCATGTTTTAGGCATGAGCACATTTTGCCGTCAACATAGCCTATGTCATTGCATTTTTTGCAAGTGTAGTGTGGGGTAATTGACTTTTTGTCAATTTTGAGTTTTTTTAGTATTTCATCTTGTTTTTGTTGAAGTTTTTTAATGTCATATTGTGGTTTTTCGCCATACGCTTCACTTTTTGCATTTTGAATTTCTGCGTGCTTGATTTGTTTAAAGTTTTCTTTAAACTCATCGTTTTGCATGGCTTTTTCAAAAAAACTATACGCCAGTGCTTCGCTATCTAGGCGTCTTGTCTTTATTTTGTTTAGTGCCAAATCAACAATTTCTTTATTCAGCATATCAAATCTCCACTTCATCAAGGTTTGTAAACAGTGAATTTATTTCATTTTGAGTGTACTCACGGTTGTCATAATTTCGTTTTTGCACTGCTTTGGTTTCGACTTTTTTAGGTGCATGAGCTTTTGCCTCGTCAACTGTCTTAATGCCATCATTATGCCACGACAAAAGAAGTTTGTTCATAAACGCCATGGCGTTTGGTTTATCTTTTGCAACTTCGATTGCATAGTCAACAAGGTCGCTTGAAATGTTATTATTTAACCAACTTGCATACATGTCGCGGTCTATGTTGTTCACATTTCTTTGTGTGCCAAGCTTTGTCAATATGTCTTTAATTTTGTTTTCTGTGTCAAGTATGTCATTAAAATATGAGTTGAGTGAGTCGACAGTGACAATTCCGAGTTTAAAGAACTTCAAAATTTGTTTGTCCATATATTCAAGCGTACGCACTGAGTTTTTGAAACAGTAGTTGCTTATGGTGAGTAGGGTATCATCATCAAAGCCCATATTTTTCCATGTTGCTATGTAATTTTCAACCACAGGTTCAACATTTTCATAGTAAACACCAAGATTTTTGCATATGTTTTTGGCAAGGTCAAATAGGTGAGATTTTTGCTCTTCGTACTGTTCAATGTCAAGTATTGTGAAAAGTCTCATTGTGTAGTATTTTTCAAAAATCACATCAAGATATTTAAAGCTGACAGAATTTTTTGATTTTTTCTGAGTTTTTGCCACATAGTTTATGACATTTGTTTCAAAGCCCATATTTTGCCATTTTTTGAAAAGGTCTTTTTCAAACAAGTCCAAGGCACGCTTTATGCCCATGCTCTTTGCAACAAGAGATATGTCATCGTTATCTTTTTGATAGTCCAGAAGTTTTTCTTCAACACCTTTTGCAGTCGTTACGCCTTCTTGTGCCCAGTTTTTTGCAACCGTTAAAATATACGCATAGCCAACATTGTCGCCTTTAAGGTCAACGCAGTATTTGATTATCATAATCATTGCACTTGGTTCAATCTTTAAACTTTCCATAACGGCATAATATTCATAATACTCGTTTGGAGTTATCATTCTTCCTGTGATGATTTCTTGTGCCTGCAAATTGAAAGAATTATATTTTCCGTCTTTGATTTTTGGGTGTTTTATTAAACTGTTTTTAACTGGCAAAAATCTTACTTCAAAAGGTATGGTGTCGAGTATTTGCACAAGTCCTTTGTCCTGCCAATACACGAAGGCACTTTCAATGTCGCTTTCGCTCATTCCAAGCGTTTTGCTAAACTCTTCAAGTGTGTTATGTACTGGGTTTGCTACTGAGCAAATAAACAAGCCATAAAGATAAACTTTTATGCACTCACTTGGTGCAGAGGGCATAAAAGATGTTATGAACAAATTGTCCACTGCCGTTTGATTTTCTGCAATAAGTTGTGATGAAAAACTACAAAAACTCATAATATCCTCGCTGACAAATATAACACAAATTTTACTTTTTATCAACAATTATTATCACCACTCATACTTTCATTTTTTGCGCATAGGTATATTTTAGTGAGGTGTTATGAAAAAGATTGCGTTTGTGCTTGTCATGGTATTGTCTTGTTTTTGTTTTGTCGGCTGTGCTGGTTCATATGACTACAAACAAGATTTAACTTCTTACGATATGGACATTTTGTACGATGACACAAATCATACACTTACGGTGTCACAGACAACTGACTATGTCAACACATCAAACACAACACTTTCTTGCGTCAAGTTTCACCTTTATGCAAACGCTTTCAGAGAGGGGGCAAAGGCAAAAGTTGTGAGCATACAAAATAGTGAAATGGCATATCCAAATGGACAAAGCTATGGCGAGATTGACATTGAAAGTGTTCAGGTGGGTGACGGCGAAGCAAACTTTGAAGTTGGTGGTGAGGACGAAAACATTTTGACTGTTGAATTAAGTTCTGACCTTTATCCTGATGACAAAGTTAAGATATCTATGTCATATGTCGTCACTCTAGCAAACATAAATCACCGTCTTGGCTACGGCGAAAAAGCAATAAATTTATGCAACTTTTATCCTATTGCTTGTATGTATGAAGATGGCGACTTTGTGTGTGACCTATATAATTCAAACGGCGATCCTTTTTATAGTGATGTTGCCGACTATGACGTGACTATAACATATCCAAATAATTTTGTTTTGGCTACAACTGGAAATCAAACAACAAATACTTTTGACCTTGTTAAAGAAAGCACTGTCATGGCAAAATGTGTTCGTGACTTTGCAATGGTGCTATCACAAAATTTTCAAACAAAGAGTCAAACTTATGACGACAGAGTGACAATAAACTACTATTATTATGACGACGAAAATGTAGATGATACGCTAAAACTTATTGAAGAAGTTATGACATTTTTTGAGCAAAGTGTTGGCAAATATCCATATTCACAAATAAGCGTTGTTGAAACAAATTTTGTACACGGCGGTATGGAGTATCCAAACATGGTGCTAATCTCTGATGCTATCGCAGACTATGAAACTTATGAACTTGTTATAGTGCATGAACTTTTGCATCAATGGTGGTATGGTGTTGTTGGCAATAATGAATTTGATTACGGCTGGATAGATGAGGGGCTTACAGAATTTTGCACTGTGTACTTTTTTGAAAAGCACCCACAGTACAATAGGTCAATGAACGAGATGATAGCAAGTGCTACGCAAAGTTACAAGACTTTTGCAAAAGTGTATCAATCTGTTCAAGGCAGTGTTGACACGAGCATGAATAGACCACTTGACGAATTTTCGACTGAGCCTGAGTATGTTTATAACACTTATGTCAAAGGTACGCTTATGTTTTCAACCATATATGACCTTGTAGGTGAAAAAGCGTTTTTGAAGGCTTTAAAATATTACTATGCACATAATCTATATGAGATAGCCACACCAACAGATGTTATTAGTTGTTTTTCGCATGGCAGTGGTAAAAATCTTGAAAGCATATTTACAAGTTTTCTTGAAGGCAAAGTGGTGATAAAATAAAAAACAAATACTCGTAAAACTAATTTACGAGTATTTTTAATAAAAAAGGTTATTTTTTTGGAGCGAAAGACGAGATTCGAACTCGCAACCGTTGCCTTGGGAAGGCAATGCTCTACCATTGAGCCACTTTCGCACATCAAAGTGTCATATCATTTGACACTTTTTATTTTATTATATTTACTTTTTTATGTCAAATAAAGTTATCTTGTTCGTTCAAAAGTGTTTAACTTATTTTTAATTTTTTCAACTTCTTTTTTGACAATCTCATTTTGTCTAAAATTTTCTGGTAATGATTTTATAAAATTTATTTTTTGTAAATTTGATGTTAATATTTCGCTAAAAACTTTTTCAAGTACTTTATCATTTTCAAAAACTGATTTATCTATTTGAGGTAAGATGTCCATATAAGTTTCTGGTGCACTATCCATCAAAAACAAATTAAAATCAACATCTTTTGTGCTTTCAATTATGTAATCATCATCAATCTCTGCACCACACCTTACGCTATTTCTTGAAGATAGCACATCTTTTATAGTTTGCACAAGTTCGCTTTGTTTGTTTGGAACAAAGTTTGTATTGCGTTCAAATACTTTTATGGTAAGTTCACGATGGAAATCACTCATTATCTTTGGACAAACATATCCATTTTCATCATATATCATACAATTTAAAAGTAGGTGATTGTAAAATTCGCCACATTTAATTTCTTCTGGCAAAATTATATTTTGCAAGTTATTGTGTTCAATAAAATGCTTAACCAAAAACTGAGAATATTCAAACATTGATTTTGTGTCAATTCCCTGAAATCCAGAAGGAGTGTGATAATTTATGTATTGTTGTTTTTCATAGAAATATTTAATTAAGTCACTTTGAAGATATTTAACAAAATATGCAAAGTTGGTTGAATCAAGGTGCACTGGGGTTATGATGTCTGAAAACATCAAATCTTTATGTTCATATTTGGCTTTTCTTATTGCAAGAGAAATGAGCGATTTATAGCACTCTAGCAAAAGATTTCTTGTGTCTGGAGTGTGTTCTACTCCAAAAACCATGTGTGTTTTTGTAACAGTCATATATGAGTCAAGTGCTAGTATAAATTTTACGGCTTTGTTTTCATTTTCAAGATGAAATTCACTTTTCATGCCTTCAATTAGTGCCAATAATCCTTCGCCTGAAAAATGTGCGTTTTTGCAAATGTTAGCACCTAACATATTTTCTATACTTGCCATAATGTTTGCACAAAAACTATAAAAACTCACAACTTGCGACTTTTCTATGTGCTTTGGTAAAAAACTTTCTGTGTAATGTTGATTTAAACCTTCATTTGCCGCAAAGCCAAAGTTTGAAAAAAGTACTAGTTTATCTGAAAGTTTGAATTTATTTCTTTTATTTAATCCAATATTAAGAGATTTTTCAGTTTTTTCAGTCCCAATAGCATGCATAATCTCATGTAAATAAACATCAAAACTATCTATATTGTTTATACTAATTGCAACTGTGTCTGTTTTATCTATGTACTCAGAACTAGTTAGGTCATATTTAACATCAAGTGTTATGTTGTTTAATCTTTGTTTTATTCTTTCATGCAAAAAATCAGGGGTGTTGTTGTAAATGACATCTTCAATTTTTTTTGTTAAATTTTCCAATGGTTCAAGTCTTTTTATTTTTCTTGAATTTACTATTTGCTTTGTAAAAATCATGTGAGTATTATAAATCAAAATCTATTTATAGTCAACATCTATTATTTTGTCATATATAGTATATTATGAAATATTTTTCAACGCGTTTAATTTATGCAAATAATTTGATATATAATTACAAATTGTTATGTCAAAAAAGCAAACACAAAATAATATGTGTTGTGAAGGCGAACGCATACGGACATGGTGCAAAAAATATAGTAAAAATATTGTCGCCATACTGCGACTTTTTTGCAACAGAAAACTTAGGGGAGGCTGTTAGTTTAAGAAAAATTTTTCCTAAAATAAAATTGCTTGTGCTTGGATATTGCATAGATTTTGAAAAGGCGATAAAAAATGATATTTGTATAACTTGCGACAATATTTCACAACTAAAAAAAATTGTACAATTAAATCAAAAAGTAAAAATTCATTTAAAAATAAATACAGGCATGAATAGGCTTGGAATAAAGAGTTTTAGACAATTTATTAAAATTTTAAAATTTATTAAAAAAAACAAAATAATTACTCTTGATGGTATATTTACACATTGTTTTGACACGCAAAATAAACAAATAACAAATATTCAAATAGAAATATTTAAAAAATATTTAAAAATATTAAATAAATTTCATTTTAATTGTGTAACAATTCACATCGGCGGAAGCAAAATGGTTGATTACGACGTTGATTTTGCTAATTATATTCGCTGTGGAATTGCACTTTATGGTTATGATGAAAACGGCGTAAAAAAAGTACAAAAAATACGCAGTAAAATTTTAAAAGTAACTTGCGTTAAAAAAGGTGAGTTTGTTGGATATGGTGAAACAAAGTTAAAAACAAGCAAAAAGATTGCAATAATTCCACTTGGCTATGGTGATGGACTTCCAAGAAATCTTGAAAATTTGTATGTCATGTTTGGTAAACAAAAATTGAATGTTATTGGTAAAATTTGTATGGATATGTTTATGGTTGATGTTACGCACAAAAAAATTGGCGCTAACGATGATGTTGATGTTTTCTTTGATGCAACACTTTGGTGCAAAGGTACTTGTGATACAGAATATGACATTTTGACAAGATTGAATAATTGCAGGGCAAATAATGTTATAGTTGTTGAAAAGTAGAAAAAGATTTGTTATCATATTGCTATGAGAATAGTAGCAGGAAAACACAAGGGGAAAAAACTTTTAGCACCAACTACAACACTTATCCGACCAACTGGCGACAAAGTTAAACAGGCAATTTTTACAAAACTTCAATTTTTTGTTGCAGATAAGGTTGTGCTTGATCTTTTTTCTGGCAGTGGAGCTTTGGGAATCGAAGCACTAAGCCGTGGTGCAAGTGAAGTCGTTTTTGTTGATGGTTCACGCCAGGGAGTAAATTTGACAAAAAACAATTTAAAAGCCATTGGTGAGAATTGTCAAGTTATATTTTCAGACTATGAAGATGCACTGAAAAAATTAGATAAAAGTTTTGATTTGATACTTCTTGATCCGCCATACCACTCAGGTTATTACGAAAGATGTTTTGAATTAATTTATAAAAACAATATTTTGGCAAAAGACGGTATAATTGTTTGTGAAAGGTTAAGAACGATTGAAGTAAAAACGCCATATTTTGAACTATTTGATTCAAAAAACTATGGGACAGTTAGTGTTGATTATTATAGAGCAAAGGGAAAAAATGAAATATAAAGTACTTAGTGATAAAATTATAATTGAAGATAGCACAGATTTTGATATCATGCACATATTGGAGTGTGGGCAAGTTTTTACATACACAAAAAATGGAGAATATGATTATGATGTTTATTCGCTTGATAATTTTGCAAATGTTAAACTTATTGATGGAAAATACATAATCACAACACAAAATCCAAAGTATTTTGTAAATTACTTTGACCTTGACACTGACTATAATGCGATAAAAAAAGACATTTCAAAAAATGAATACATAAAAAAAGCAGTTGAATTTGGCCATGGAATTAGAATACTTCATCAAAGCCTGCTTGAAGTTATTATTGGCTTTATCATATCTGCAAACAATAATATTTTGCGTATAACCAAAACAATGCAAAAGATAAGAGAGTTTGGCGAAAATAAAGGTTCTTACTATGCTTTTCCAACGCTTGAAAGACTTCACGATATTTCAGTGCAAGATTTTATAAATATGGGGGCAGGGTACAGAGCACAATATCTTTTTAAAGTCATTAGACAACTTGATAATGTTGACCTAAATGAGACATTGTCTTGGGATACAAAAACACTAAAATCATGGCTTTTATCATTGATGGGAGTTGGGCCAAAAGTTGCTGACTGCATACTTTTGTTTGGGTATGGTAGGTGTGATTGTTTCCCTGTGGATACATGGATTGAAAAAGTTTATATAGATATTTTTGAAACAAAGCAAAGTAGGGCAAAAATGTCCATTGACCTTGTCAATTACTTCGGTAAAAACGCTGGTTATGCACAGCAATATCTTTTCTTTTATAGGCGCAGTTTTGTCAAGTAATGACAGAAGGTATTGCAATTTCGAAAAATGTATGTTATAATGCTAACGGAAACTAGTTTCAAAGGAGGCAATATATGAATACATCATTGTTACTTGCTGGCAGTGCGTGGAACGAGTTTGTTTCAATATTTACAGGCGAATTTGCTTGGTTGACAATACTTCTTATGGTTATAGGTTTAATTTTGTGTATTATTGAAGCGATTGTCCCAGGATTTGGTATATTTGGCATAAGCGGTATCCTTTGTGAAGTTGCTGCAGTCGTTGTAAATGCTACACTTTGTCAAGGAACACCATTGCAGGTGCTTATACTTGTTTTGATTATTACGCTCGTGACTTTACTCATCTTTTTACTTTTTGTGCGCTCTGCACGTTTTGGGCTTTTGGGCAAGACTTCAATAGTTGAAAACAAGTCATCTATTCCAAGTGATTATGGCAAGGAAGATGCTCAAAAACTTCAAGACCTTATTGGAAAAGAAGGTATTTTGGTTAATGAATGTCACCCCGTTGGAAGTGTCAGAATTGGAGAACAAGTCTTTGAAGTGAGTTCAAAAGGTGGAATTATTCCAAAAGGTGATGTCGTTAAAGTTGTCGCTGTTGAAAACAATGTTATATATGTCAGTAAAATAACATATTAAATTAAAAGGAGAAAATTATGTTAAATTTGTTACTAATTGACCTTTGGCTTTCGATAACTTTGTATGTTTTGCTTGGAATTTTTGTTGTACTTATAGTTCTTATGTTTGCCATTGTGCCAATAAAAACTTGGTTCGTTGCACTTGTTTCTGGTGCTCACGTTTCAATGGCAAGGCTCATCGGTATGAAGATGCGTCGTATTAAAGTTGCACCAATTGTTGATGCTTACATAATGGCAAGAAAAGCAGGCATAACAGTTGATATAAGTGAACTTGAAACTCACCAACTTGCAGGCGGTGATATCCAAAAAGTTATTAACGCCTTAATTTCTGCTCACAGTGCAAAAATTAATTTGCCGGTTGATCTTGCAAAAGCAATTGACCTTGCTGGTCGTGATGTCAACTTGGCTGTTAGAAACAGTGTTACCCCAAAAGTTATGGAAACAGATTGGATTGGCGCTGTTGCAAAAGATGGTATTGAACTTAAAGTTAAAGTGCGTATAACAGTTAGAGTTAATATTGCTCGACTTGTTGGTGGTGCTGGAGACGATACGATTTTGGCTCGTGTAGGTGAAGGTATTGTCACAACCGTTGGTTCTGCCGAAACTCACACTGAAGTGCTTGAAAATCCTGATTTTATTTCTCAAAAAGTTTTGGATAAAGGTCTTGATACTGGTACTGCATATGAAATTTTGTCAATAGATATTGCTGATATTGATGTTGGTAAAAACGTTGGTGCTGATCTTATGAAAGACTCCG
Organism: uncultured Clostridia bacterium; assembly: GCA_944384405.1. Classification (GTDB taxonomy): domain Bacteria; phylum Bacillota; class Clostridia; order Christensenellales; family UBA1242; genus UBA5893. Next base: position 34,519 of record CALWTH010000041.1, on the reverse strand, counting down.
CAGAGGCCAAAAAAGTTATTGCTCAGGCCGAGGCTGAGGAACGTCGTGCAATGGCTGCTGCTCATGAACAAGAAATGAAGGCAAAAACTCAAGAGATGCAAGCTATGGTTCTTGCTGCTCAGGCAGAAGTTCCAAAAGCTATGGCAGAAGCAATTAAGAATGGAAAAATGGGAGTTATGGACTACTACAAAATCCAGAATTTAACGTCAGATACGGCTATGCGTAACGCTATTGCAGGAGTTGATCCAAATAGTTCCAAAAAACCTCCAAAAATGTAATAGGAGGAAATTATGATAGCCTTAATTATCATTTGCGTTGTTGTATTTTTGTTTGTTGTGCTTTTGTTTAACTATCAGAATATAATTAGTGCAATCAAAAAAAGAAAGCAACCAAAAGATGAAACAAAACAAAAGCCAATAACAAAAAAGGACAATGGCGTTATAATAGGCGAGGACATATTTCTAAAAAAAGTTGATAATTTGAAAAAACAGCCAGAAGAGCAAGTCAATGCTGAACCTTTTATTGTCGCCGATGAAAATGAACTTAAAGAACTTGAATCAAAGAGCAAGCGTAGTGGTGGGCGAAGAAGTGGTGATATCAAGTCAATTTCTAACATTGAAGTCAATGTAGAGGAATTAGATGATGACACTGAACAAAACACTGAAACGAAAAAAAACACGATTGCTGAGCAAATTAAAAATTTGCCACCAGAAATAAAAGCTTTGATTTTAAGCGACCTTTTTGATAAAAAAGATGAATAAGAAAATATATTATAAAATACCCTTAATTTAGTTTTAAGGGTATTTTTTGTTTAAAAATATAAGTATAAAAACAATATTTTTTATTGAAACCAAGAACGTGAGAAAAATGATGTTTTTGCGTAAATAAAAAAATGATTAAAGTCCATAGAAAGGGTTCATGGATACTTACTAGCACGGCGAACTTTGTACGTGACCATGTGGAATTGACCAATAAGCGAACACCATTTATTGTAAACTTTTTTGTTTTTTGGTGCCGATGAGGAGATTTGAACTCCTGCGCTCTTGCGAGCACTAGAACCTGAATCTAGCGTGTCTGCCCATCGCCAAAAGCTGCGCTTTCGGCCTAAAATTGCTATCGCAATTTGTTGGCTTTACGCTTGCTTTTGTCTCTCCCCAAAAAGTTTGTGTGCACTTTTTGGGGGCCCCGTGAAACGGCAGACATATAATTTTTTGGTGCTGATGAGGAGATTTGAACTCCTACGCTCTTGCGAGCACTAGAACCTGAATCTAGCGTGTCTGCCGTTTCACCACATCAGCATATAACTATCTAATTATACATTATTAATTATATCTTTTCAACTTTTTGTTAAGTTAAATCAGAATATTATTTTTGTTTTTGTAATAAATATGTTATTATAAGACTATGAAAAAATATTTATTAGCAATTTTTGTTTGTGTTTTGTCACTTATGTTGTGTGGTTGTTCAAACGCTCCAACATATTCTCTTTCTCAAAATTCTGATGGTACGGTAACTCAAACTATTTTTATTCCGTATGTTGAAAGTGAACTTAGTGATCTTGGAGTTGATGAAGATGTGACACTTGAAATAAAATCTGAAATTATAAGAATATTCTCGACTAACTTTCAAAATTTATTTGCAGCGTTTGAAACAAATTTAGAATCAGATCCAGATTTGACAAAAGCAGATAAGGAATATCTTTTACAAGGTTGCTCTGTGCCTCTTATACCAACTCAAGCAGAAACCGGACTTATATACACTTTAAATTTTGATTCTGCTCTTCATTATTATTATTTTTATTTAAACTTACATTATAATGATCTTATTGACTACTTAAATCAGGATGAAACAGTTGTTGAAAAAGGATTTTTTACTAACAAAGTTATAAGCGCTGGTACAACTGTTTTTGGACCTAATACTCAATTTTCTGAAGATCAAACACTTGCACAGTATATAACTTCTTATGCGACGGCAATGTTGAAGAACTACCTCACAGACGAGCAAATTGCTTCTGTTGTGCCAACGAATTATGTCTATTGTTATGGCACTCCATCATCAAAACTTCATAGTGATGCAGACAGAATTTATCGTTACATTGACGGAATATATTATCATGAGTGGGATATTTCATCGCAAAATGGTGACAGGCAAATAACAACATGGACAATTGAAGTAAACAACAATGTTTGGTATGCGACAATACTCGTTTGTGCTTTTGTACTTTTGGGAATATTACTAATTGTTGATTACAAAAAAAAGAAGCAACACAATGACAAGCAGGCGGAATAAAAATGGACTATGCTGAACTTAATTTGAAAGAAAATTCACCATCAGTAGATGAGGCTATGGCAATTCTTGAAATTAATATTGACATATGTAAAAAAAGTGGCGTTAAAGTCTTAAAAGTTATTCATGGTTATGGCTCGCATGGTGTTGGTGGGGCAATATGTTTGGAACTTAGAAATAGGCTTAAACAATTCAAAAAACAAGACATTATAAAAGATTATCTACTTGGTAGCGAGTGGGATATTTCAAACGAAAAATGCTTTAAAATTCTTACAAACCTTTCTGATCATTATACAGACAAAGATTTGAATCATAACAATCCTGGTATAACAATAGTTGTTTTGAAGTAACAAAACAACTATTTTTTTCATATATCATGATATCCTGCCATGTTAGAGAGTGTGTATGACAAATGTTGATTATAGTGATGATTATAGAATTTTGCATAAAAATCTTCAAAATTTAATAAAAAATAAAAATTTTGATGCACATTTTTATGGTAAATCTTATTACGGCAATGACCTTGTTGCTTTTCATAAAGGTAGCTATGCTGGCAAACAGTTTCTTCTTACTGGTGGAATACATGCACGTGAATACATATCTTCATTTGTTGTGATGAAAATGTTAGAAGATTATGACTTGCCTTATGGTTGCTTTTTTGTGCCTTTGTTAAATCCTGACGGCGTGAGTATTTGTTTAAATGGGCTTGATGGTGTTAATGATGATTATAAGTCTGTTGTGCAAAGGTTGAATAATTATTCAACTGATTTTTCTATGTGGAAAGCAAATGGACGTGGTGTTGATTTGAATGTTAATTTTCCTGCAATGTGGGGAAAAGGTAAGTTAAATGTAGCCTTGCCAGGACCTGAAAATTTTATTGGAGAGAGTGCTTTGAGCGAGGTGGAAAATATATCGCTTGTAAAATTTATAAATAAATTTGATTTTGAAATATCTGTGGCTTACCATTCAAAAGGTGAAGTTGTCTATTATGGATTTAGTGGAGCAAGTAATATAATAAAGTCAAAAAGTAAAAAAATAGCAAAAAAATTTGCTAAATTTCTTAAATATAAAGCCATTATTTCAAAAAATTCAGTTGGTGGACTAAGTGATTACTTGTGTTTGCACAATATTTCAAGCGTGACTATTGAACTTGGAAATGATAGTTTTTGTCACCCTATACGATACATAAATTTTAATGAAATATATAAAAATCAATATGTTGCTATTAAAAAAATATTTAAGGACATAAAAAATGATTGATTTGCATAATGATTTTTTGACAAAACTTAATAAAAGTGAGTCTATTAATTATATTGAACAAAATAAAAAATATTTAGATTGTTTATTATGTCCAGTTTTTACAACTGAATTAAAAAATCCAGAAAAAACAATAAAAAATGCAAAAAATTTAATAAATAAATATGATTTTTGCCATATTTGTATTGAAGATGTTGGTTTTTTAAATAATTTTTCTTTTTTACTTAAAGTGAAGCCGAGATATATTTCACTGACATGGAATAACAAAAACAAGTTTGCGTCTGGTGCCTATTCAAAAGGTGGTTTAACATATCAAGGCAAACTTTTAATTAAATTTTGTGAAGAAAACAATATTCTAATTGATGTTGCGCATCTAAACTTTAAATCATTTTTAGATGTTATGGAAATAATAGAAAAGCCCATTATTTGTTCTCATACTGGATTTCGTGATATTGTCAATGACAAAAGGAACATTACAAAATCACAAATTAAAGATATTATTGATGTTAAAGGTATAATTGGCGTTTATTTTGTTGGAAAATATATATCAAAAGGAATAACTTCGAGTTTGGACGTTGCAAATAATATTAATTACTTTGTTCAAAATTTTGGGTTAAAAAATTTGGCTATTGGAAGTGATTTCTACGGCACTGATGATTTACCTTTTGATGTTAAAAACTACAATGACATTTCTAATATAAAATATGCTTTACATAATTTGGGATATGCTGAAAAAGATATATCAAAAATTTTCGATATAAATTTTAAATTATTTTCTTATTATTTAAATATTGACAAATTTGCCAATTTATGGTAGTATTTTATCGTTAGGAGGAATATATGAGTATTTTAGATTTGTTTGGCTTGCCAAAAGATCCAACAAAACAGGGACATTTAACAAATTCTTTGTTTATCGGTAAACTTTATAGTGCGACACATTTTGATGAAAATAACACTTTTGACGTTCCAATGTCAGCAAATAGGACTTCTGATCACTATGTGCTTTTACTTAAATTTCATGACAAGTACTATGTTGTTCCAAGAAGAGATGGTGAACAGCCACGCGTTGCTATTGATATTAATGACGTTAAAAAAGAGCATGAACTTTTAGTTCAACCAGATTCAGAAAAACGCTTTAAACCTTTTAAATATTATGCACCATCAGCAGAATTTGGATATGTAAGTCCTGAACAATTAAAGAAGTTGGCTAAATTTGTTCATCATTATTTTGTAACTGGCGATGACCATGCTCATAGACGTGATTTAGATGTTTACTATAAGTTTTTGAAAAATATGGATCTTACTGATGAAGAAAAAGCAAGACTTGAACAACTTAAAGATTTTGCGAAAAAACAAACACAAGAAGATGAATTAAGCAAGTAATTAAACTTGCTTTTTTTATTTAATTTTTTATAATAAATGCTATGGATAAAATATTGCAAGAAATTCAAAGTTATAGAGATGAAAAGTATGCAAAGTTTTCTTCTGTGATTGTGCCAGGAAAATCGGATTTTTTCTTGAGAGTTCCACAGGCTAAAAAAATTGCAAAAAAATATGCTCATATGCTGGAAGGTGAAAATTTTTTGCATACGCTTCCTCACAAATGCACAGATGAATATGTTGTACATGGTTTGATGATAGGATATCTTAATGATATTGATTGCGTCATGACATTGCTTGATCAATTTTTACCATATATAGACAACTGGGCAGTATGTGATATTACTTGCGCTAATTTGAAAATTGTTAAAAAATATCCTCAATTATTTGAAAAAAATGCAAAAAAATGGTTAAAAAGTAGTAATTTTTTCATAAAGCGTTTCGCTATTGTTATTTTGCTAACATATTTTTTAGATGATTATTTTGATAAAATTCATTTTGATTTGGTAAATTTTTATTGTGATGATTATTATGTGAAAATGGAACAAAGTTGGTATTTTTCTGTAGCCTTAGTTAAAAAATATGAAATTGCAATTAAACTGTTTGAAAACAAACAAATAAAAAATAAATGGGTGTTTTTTAAAGCAATTCAAAAAGCAAGTGAAAGTTTTAGAATTTCAGAAGATAAAAAAGTATATTTAAAAAAATTAAGATGTGATAATTGTTTGTAATATTTTAAAAAATCTAGTAAAATATTAACATATGGAGGAATGATGAAAAAGTCACATCTTTTTGTTTTTATATTTGCTATGCTTTCTTTACTTTTGGTTGGTTGCGACAACGTTACCCCTTCTGTTACAACTTCCACAACAAGCAAGGCTTTTGATTTTTATGTCAATGATGTTTTGACGGCACAGCATGAAATGATGACTGAAATTTCACAAACGTCTTTTACTGATGTCACCGATCAAAGTAGAGTTGGAACTTTTAATAATATTGATATGCTTAGTCGTGAAGAGTATTTGGTTTTGGCTGGCATACAGTGTTTTAACCTCGTTTCACAAAACAAAGAAATAATTGTTGACTGTGGAGATTATTCAATTGTTGCGTCTGGCGGTGGTAATAATTTTAATTGCGATATTGTAAGTGGTGGCGAAACTATTGAAAATTATACATTGAAAATTTCAAAAGAAAATAATACTTATAATTTAATTTATAACAAAACAATAAACGATAAATCAAAACAATGTATTGCCAATGTAGAGTTCGACCAAAGTAGAAGTTATTTGTATATGTATATTTCTTCAATTTCTGACCTTGGAGAAGATGTGACAATTCGTAAAGCCTTTTATTCTTTGGTGAATAGCCAAGACGCTTTGCAAATAGAGATGTCTATTGGTGGATATTATTATGAAGCAAGATATTTCAAAATGCCACAAAAATGCAATTTGAAATTGGCACGCACACAAAGTTTAGGAAAAACTATTACAGAATCAGAATTAAGTATTGATAGTTTTTGTCAAATATCCAGCGATGTGTGGGCCTATTTGATTTATGGTGAACCACTTGATGAAAACACTGAGGGCGTTTCTAATCAATATACTTTTTGGGAAGCATAAGCGAGTGATATATGGATGAACTTGAACAAAAAAAAGAACTTGAATATTTAAATAAGACAATCAGTGTTTTAAATGAAAAAATTGTTGATACACAAAAAAAAATAAATGACCTTAACATTGAATTTGAAAAAATTAAAAGTTACTATTCAGAACAATATTATTTCTTAGATGATGAAGAAATTTTGGCTGGCGGTGATGAGATGGACAAAGAGGAGTCACTCATTAATGAAGAACTTCGCCGGCTAACAAATTATAGAAAACAATGTCTATCACCATATTTTGGTAAGATAGATTTTTTATCTAATGGTCAAAAAAACAGTTATTATATTGGTATATTCAATTTGACTAATGGTGGTAAAGTGCCACTTGTGTGTGATTGGCGTGCGCCAGTTTCTTCAATGTACTATGATTATGAGATTGGTAAGGCAAGTTATATTGCGCCAAAGGGTATTGTAGATGGCGAAATCACTAATAAAAGACAGTTTAAAATAAAAGATAGCAAACTTGAGTATTGTTTTGATTCTTCTCTTACAATAAATGACGATATTTTGCAAGAAGAACTTTCAAAAAATGCTTCAAATAAAATGAAAAATATAGTCACAACTATTCAACGTGAACAAAACAAAATAATTCGAGAAGAAAGCAATATAATTTTTGTGCAAGGTGTTGCAGGTAGTGGGAAAACATCAATTGCACTTCATCGCGTTGCCTATTTGCTTTATAAATATAGAAAAGGATTTTCTTCAAGTGATATTTTGATAATTTCACCAAACTATGCGTTTAGTGATTACATATCGGCGGTTTTGCCATCTCTTGGAGAGGAAAATATATTGAGTCAAACTTTTGCTGAGCTTGCAAAAGAAGAACTTGCTGACCTTGTCCCTTCTTTTGAAGTGAGAGAAAATATGCTTGATGAAATAACTGCTGACACGAAAAGACTGAATGAAGTAGCATATAAAAATTGTTTAGATTTTGCAGAAAGTTTAAAAAAATATCTAAAAACATACTTAAATTTAAGTTTTAAGCCAAAAGATTTGACTTTTGGTGATGTAAAAATAACCGCAAAGGAAATTGATGACCTTTACAATAAAAAATATATAGAAAAAACGCCAGCAGTTAGAATAAATTGGATTGCTGATTACATTATTGATAAAATGGATATTGACAAAGCGGTTGACGACATCTCTGCAAGAATTAAGCGAATACTTTACACAATGTTTGACAAAGTTTCGTTGCTTGATGTTTATTCCGATTTTTTAAACAATATAGGCTTAAAGTTTAGTTTAACTGCAGAAAATACAATAAAATATGAAGATATTGCTCCAATTTTATATATAAAACACTACATGCTTGGATTAAATAAACGAAATGTGAAATATTTGGTAGTTGATGAATATCAAGATCATTCAATACTTTTCTATGAGATTCTAAACGACATTTTTGATTGTCCAAAGTGTGTTTTGGGAGACATCAATCAATGTATAGAAAAAATAATGAGTACTGATGACGAGATGGCGTATGCAAAGGTTTTGGGAGCAAAAGAAATTCTAACGCTTGAAAAGACATATAGAAGCACATATGAAATAACAAATTTTTGCAACAAAATAAAAGGCATAAATTCAAATCCTGTGCAAAGACATGGAAAACAAGTTGTCGTAAAGTGTTGTGAAAATATAGAAAATGAAGCAAAATTCATTGAAAATGTAGTAAAAAATGCAAAAAAATATGACACAATAGCAATTATTTGCAAAACAACACATGAAGCTGAAGAGTATTATGAATACTTGGGCAACATTGATGATCTTGTTCTTATGAATCAAAACATGCCTCTTTCTCACATAATGATAATGCCGGTGTCAATGTGTAAAGGACTTGAATTTGATATGGTTGTTGTGCCAAATGTATCAAGCAAAAAATATAATACATTTTTGGACAAAAATTTTTTATATACCGCTTGCACAAGAGCACTGCACGAGCTTATAATAACTTATAATGAAAATATTACTGATTTTATTAAAGGAGAAAATAAATGAAAGATGAAATAAAAAAGATATATGATGACTTGAAATCATTTGAACATAAACAAGTTAAAATTGGTGGTTGGGTGAGAAGTGTCAGAGAAAGTAAAGATTTTGCTTTCTTGGATTTGACTGATGGGACTTGTTTCAAAACAGCACAAGTTATATTGCATAATACACTAAAAAATTATGATGTTGTGTCTAAGTTGAATACTGGTTCAACTGTTATTGTTGATGGAGAAGTTTGTTTAACTCCACAAAACAAACAACCTTTTGAAATTGTTGCAACAAATGTTGAAGTTTTTTGTGCAACAGACAACACATACCCTCTTCAAAAAAAGCGTCATAGTGTTGAATTTTTAAGAGAAATTGCTTATCTTAGACCAAGAACAAATTTGTTTAGTGCAGTTTTTAGAATTAGAAGCGTAGCAGCAATGGCTGTTCACACATATTTTCAAGAACATGGTTATGTTTATGTTAACACTCCACTTTTGACAACTGCTGACTGCGAGGGTAGTGAGCAAATGTTCAAAGTCACAACTTTGGATTTAAACAATTTACCAAGAACCAAAGATGGTAAAGTTGATATGACAAAAGATCTTTTTGGAAAAACGACGTATATTACTGGTAGTGGGCAACTCCATGGCGAAGCGTTTGCACTTGCCTTTAACAAAATTTACACTTTTGGGCCTACATTTAGAACAGAAAACAGTAACACAAAAACACACGCAAATGAATTTTGGATGATTGAACCAGAGATGGCATTTTGCGACCTTGATGGGCTTATGGACATGGAAGAGGATATGATAAAAAGTGTTGTAACATATGTTATGAATAAGTGTCCTGACGAACTTGAATTTTTGGATAAATTTGTTTCAAATGGGCTTTTAGACAAGTTAAAAGCATTATTGTCAAGCAAATTTACAAGAATTGACCATAAAGATGTTATAGATTTACTTAAAAAATCAGGCAAAAAGTGGGAATTTGAGCCAACATATGAGTCGGACATTGCAAAAGAGCACGAAAGATATATTACTGAGTATTTTAATGGCCCTGTTTTTGTTAAAAATTGGCCAAAAGATATCAAAGCATATTATATGAAACTAAATGACGACAATAAAACTGTTGCTGCTGTTGACCTAATTGTTCCAATATCTGGTGAACTCATTGGTGGAAGTCAAAGGGAAGATGACTATGATAAACTTAAACTTCGTTGCCAACAACTTGGAGTTGACACATCAACAATCGATTGGTATTTAAATCTTAGAAAATTTGGTTCATGTGTCCATTCTGGCTGCGGTATGGGATTTGAAAGACTTGTTATGTACCTTACAGGTGTTGATAACATAAGAGATGTTATACCTTTTGCTAGGACTCCACAAAACTGCCAATACTAAAAAACGCAAAAAATAAGCCCGATAACTTTGTTTACTGCTAAGTGTGACACGCAGTCACGTACGGTTTTGTACGCTCCTTTGTGTCACACTTAGCGAGCCTCGTTCTCGGGCTTATTTTTTGCATTTTTTGTATAATAAAACTCTTGCGTGGACTTGACGTTGCCGAGCCTCGTCTTCGCCTCACAATTTTGCGTTTTTTGTATGCTTATTAGTACGCTCCTTTGTGTCACACTTGGCGAGCGACGAAAGGGGCTTATTTTTTGCATTTTTTGTATAATTAAACTCCTGCGTGGACTTGACACGCCGAGCCTCGTCTTCGCCACACACTTTTGCGTTTTTTATATTTTACGCTCTTTGTGTTACACTAAAAGGCAACGATGGGAGCTTATTTTTTTTGTTTTTTATAATTTTTGCATAGGGAAGAGGTTGTTTGCGGGTGTTTATTGCATTACTTATCAAGGTTTATTTTTGTATAGTAAACTTTTGATGTTGGCAAAGAGTAGTCGCAGTTGCGATAATTTTTCTAAGCGTACAAAAAATCACAAAAAATTAAGTTTTTTTGTGATTTTTTATGTAATTTTTATTATTTTTACCAAATTTTTTCTCTTGCTTTGTTTGAAATAATTATTGAGACTACACCTATTATCATAATCAAAACAGCAGCTACAATTACATATACCCAGATATTTATCGCTTGACCTACGCGCCTAGGAGTTACTTCAATATAGTCTTGATTTTGATTTTGCAATAAATTTATTAAAGAACTTCCTTCTCTAGCGTAAATTCTTACATCATATGTGTTAATTTCTGTTGGTGGGAAATTAAATGTGTATCCAATTCCTGCTCTTGATACGTTGCCAGAATCATCGCTTATCCACCATTCAATTGAATCTGCTTCATAGTAGTTTTGAATATCAAAGGTTTCGTCTTCTAGGTTTTGTATTGAAAATTCAAAACTTGTGAGTCCTGTTGATTGGTTTTCAACTTCATTTACTGAAATTGTCAAATTGATTGTTTCATCTATTTGCTTTTGATGAATTGTCACAACTTGGACAGGTGAATAATAACTTTCTGAGTTTAATCTAGCAATAGCGAATATTTTATATATTCCAGCAGAATAATTTGTGTGAATAAAATCAAAATTTTGTGAAGTTTGTTCATATGTGTATATTTCGCTTTGTGGGGTTTTTAAGTACCAGTCTATTGTGTAACTATCTTGAACAGGTATGCTTGCTGAAAAACTTATTGGTTGAAGATATTCTCCATATGTGAATTCTAATTCGCCATTGTGCGTGATATCAACAACATATTTTATTTCAGTTTTGATTTCAATACTATCTGATGCTTGAAGTTCGGTATTTGGTATGGTTACTGCAATTGTATATTTTCCAACAGCAATCATGTCTTTTGTGACTGTGAATGAATCTGATGTTTGCCCTGAAATTATTTTGGAATTTAATGCCCACTCATATACTATTTGTTGATTTGGATCAAGCCATTTTTGGTAATTTGGTTTTACTGTAAATGTTATTGGTTCATAACTTTCTAATAGTTGATTTTTTAAACTTAAATCATATTCAAGTGAAAGTTGGCTTGGCATAGCGTATTCACAATTTATTGTAAGTTGTGCTCTTTGTCCATACACTTCACATTCAATTATGTTTGGACCAGGCTTGATTGGGACTATTTGTATGTAAATTCTTGAATTGCCATAATACTCAAAAGTGCTTTGTGTGAAAAGAATGTAATTGTCTTGACTTGTTGCATAGTTATTTTCAAATGTCACAGGTGTACCATTGATTTTTATGCTTGCTGTCACATCTCCATAAATTGCAAGTTTTTCATTTTCTTCCAAACTTTCATAAATCACTGGTACAGTGTTTACTTGTATTCCGATATAGTAAGTTCCGTATGGATTATTTGTTGTGTTGATTGTAGAATTTTCATCAAATGTTTGAAATTCAAGGGTGGCAACTCCGTTTTGTGAAATTGGTGTAATATTTGACAAAGAGTCATAAAGTTGCATGTCCAAAGAAGATACACCGTCGACGCCATCCGGTAAAGCGGCATAAACAATGGTACTATTTGATGAAAAAGTGCCAATCAAAATTAGCATGATAGCGCAAAACACACAATATATTGTTTTTTTCATAGCAATCTCCGTACTTATAATTTATCACAAAAAATACAAAATTAAAAACATTTTTTATATATATTATTTTTTTGCAAAATTTTGTAATATTATGTGCTTTTTTATAATTAATATTGCAATAAACATTTGCCAAATAATAGTATAATAATTATAATATAATTGAAACTAAGTAAAGGAAGTGTCTAAGCCATGGAAAAATCTAAAAGTTTTAAATTTAAAAAAAGTTTAATAATTTCCATTATGCTATCTATAATGATTGCAATTTCTGCATTGTGCATAAGTCTTATACCATCTGTTAATCAAAACGTTTACGCTGCTGATTTGGCTGACTCAATAGACGTTTCGACAGGTAAACTTCCTGGAGTTGTTGGGGGATCTGGCAAATGGGAAGGTATTGCTGTTAAAAGTGGTAATGTAATAACGGAAATTGGTGATGCTCAACAACTTGCAGATTTTGCTGCATCTGTAAATGGCGGAGCAAATTATTCGAACATTACTGTTTATCTTACTGCAGATATAGACTTATCTGAAAAAATTTGGACACCAATTGGAATTGACACCGCAAATTACTTTAAAGGTACTTTTGATGGACGTGGTCACAAAATAACTGGTCTAAGAATTGACGAAACAATAACTTCTGCATATCAAGGCTTGTTTGGTTATATAGGTTCTTCAACTTCTGTAACTATAAGAAATGTCTTTCTTGAAGGTGTGTATATAGACACAACTGCTAATTATGTGGGAGGCTTAGTAGCCAGTTTTTCATCTAGTTCGTCAAAAGGTCAAATTTTAAATTGTGGAGTTAGCGGTTACATACAACGTTCTGGTACAAGAGGATTTGTTGGTGGGCTTATAGGCTACTCTAACTATGTTAGTACACAAAAAAGTTTTTCAACTGTGGCTATAACTACGTCGAGATCAAATGGCCCATATGCTGGAGGTTTGATAGGGGCTGCATATAACGTATCAAATATCATTAAGCAATGTTTTTATTATAGCGATCATGGTGTTGTTGGCACAACTGGGAAAATAGGTTTTATAGGTTATGCAACTACAACATCTGAGCGAAACATTCAAGACATTTACACTTCTGCTAATGTTATATATATCGGAAATTTGTCGATATCTTTAACTAATCAAAGAAAAATGACTGATACTTCTTTGTGGACGTCTTCCACATATGGCACTTATATGCATAATACATCAATGCAAGTTTTAAAAGGTGTCGGGAATATTTACGTTGAAGTTACTTTAAAATCTGCTGTTTATGATTCTGATTCAATGACTCTTTCGGAAGAAACATCTTCACCAAAAGTATATTTTTATAATATTTTGACTGGCGTAAGTACAGGGTATAGCACATTCAAAAGTAAATCAAATTACTCATTTCCATTGTTGGAAGTAGAAAAATACATTACCGACGACAATAGTTCTGATAGTATTAAAACTTTAGGTAGTGACTATAAAATATCTTTTGGTTCAAGTTCCGTCGGCTCTGCCACTTATTTAACATCGGCAAGGGATTTACATAGTGCTCAATTTGTTCTTACGACAAGTTATACCGATTCAGATGGTGATATTGCTATAATGCTATCAAATGAAGATGGAGGAACTATTCCAAATGGTTATATGTTTTATTTAGGAAACGCTTCAGGTTATTATAAAGTCACTTTGCATGAGCGTGGAGTGCTACTACCTGTTACTTTTAATTTTTATGAATATATGGATGTTGATGCAAAAACATTAAGATCTCCAACAAGAATAATTCATGACATACAACCTGTTATTACATACTCTAAATTGTATACCAAGACTGATGTATTTAAAAAAGTTGAACCATTTTTTAACTGGGGAAAAAGTATCAATTCAGGGTTGCCTGTCTATATTCCATATAACGAGGCTTATAAAATATCATTTTCTGATACGGAAGCAGGTGGCTATATTGGTATGTTATCAGATTGGGGTTCATCTGTAAGTGGTGGCAATATTGTATCAGGACAGCCTAAAATTATTAATGCCTCAGTTAAACTTAGGGATGAAAATGGTGTGAATGTTGGTGATGCGCGACCAAAAGAAGGTAAAATATATACATCTAGTGACCTAATTACTTCCGGAACAACAAAAAATTATTATTTTAACAATATTCAACCTGTTACTGTTAAACTTTATAGTAGCGAATTTGAAAAGTACTATAGGATAGTGAGGACATACCCTGTATTTGTCAATGGAAATTATGTTTCACGAATTCCAAATTGGACAAGTTCGGCAAGAAATAGTACTGCTCAAATAAATGTAATGGTTGGCGAAAATATTTGGGAAAAAGGATTTTCTATTGGTAATGTCTATCGCGGAGTGTCAACTGGTACAAATAATGTTGATGTATATTGCCAAAACGGACAATCAAGTTCATTTGAAAGTTTGGCCGAAGCTGGATATTATGCACCATACTGGCCAGAATTTTGTTGGACAGGTTTTTGGCTTAGTGAATCCGGAACAAAAAGATATGGTAATCCTATTATTTCAACTTCAATAGGTGGAAGTTATGGTAGTAACCTCACTCCTAGCTTCCAAATTGAAAGAGGTTTTGAATGGAACTTTGAATATGATTCAGCTCCTATGCTTTTGGCTGGTTGGGTTCCTTACAAAAGTACAACTAATGTCAACTTTGCACTGGGCAATAATCCTGCAGTTTCAGTACCTCAGGCGGAAAGTTATAATTACATACAAACTGGAACTTCTGTAACTCTTAAAAATGGTGAGGGAATCACTTCTCCAAATTTAGAACAAAAGTTTGATAGATTAAGTGATCAAAGAGCACAAATTAACTTTACTATAAATCAAGGATATCAGTTGAGTGCACAAGCAGCAATTTCATTGACGCTTGCTAATGGAAGTATTAGACAGATTAATCTTTCTGATCTTTCTGATCTTGGTAATTATGCATATTACTCTAATTACAACAATTCTAATAGACTATATATTTTCATTTACAATGAAATAGGATTGGGTTGGGATCAAGCAACAAACAAGGTCACTGTTGATTTCGATCACTTAATGGGAATAACAAACATATGTTTTAAACTTGAAGAAAGAACTTTTAATGCATCATATAGTGCCACTTTACAAAATGACAATGGCACTAGCTATGAAGTAATGTCGTTGACTATTGGAAGCACAAAAAATACTTTACGCACAAATGAGCCGTATGAATTTACATATGAATATGGTCAAAATATTTTGTTTGATAATATAAACATTTTTACAGGCTTTAGTTTCAGCAATAGTTTAGATGGTTTAAAAATTTATGTTAATAATAGCACTACACCAGTTGTAATTAAAGAAATGTTCGATGTTACATTTGGTAGTGGGAATATCGAACTAAAAAGTAAAACATGGAATCAAGAGAATATACAATCATTTAGAATTGAATTTGTCTTGACAAGAAATAGCGGAAATGTTTTGGTTAATCTTAAAGGCCTTGAATCTCAATTTTATACTACAGATAACATGATTATTTCGCTTGGGAATATTGTGAATAGTTCAAGTAAGGTCGATTCACTTCAAACTTCTGTTAGTACAGGCGATACTATAAGTTTTAGCATTAATAATATAAAAGATAATTTTGCTGTCATTCAAGGCATAAAAGTTTCTATGCCTGGCAAAACGAGTGTGGAAATTGATGACAACAAAATAGGGGACAATTTGTCATTGTCTGACTTAACTTTAAGACTTGCAAATTTTATTATTGAAAATAGTAATGATACTGTTACTATTGACATAACTTTCAAGCCAAAACAAGCGAAAGTCAATGTTTATAAAAGAGTTTCCAAAAACGGTGATCTTTCTGATATTGAACCATATTTAGATCAAAATGGAAATTCAACAACAGGGAAAACTTTAACTTATAATTTTGAAATTCAAGTACAAGTTAGTCAAGATGCAAAAAGTTTGATTTTAAATTTTGTTGATATCAATAATTCAAACAATAGTTTTACCATTAATAGTGATTATGGAGATCCTACCATTTCAAGTATAAAGATTCATCTCTATCGAAATGTATTGCCAAATAGTGGGGGCATGGGTGAAGAATTTGATGACATAACAAATATCTCTGGTACTTCAAATCTTAAAAAAATAAATTTTGATGATGGTGACACGCTTAGTTTTGTTATTGATTATTCATTAAGAACATCACAAGTGCAGTTTGATCAGGCACTTGTTGCAAACAACAGTACGGCGATTTCTAATACTTCGCCTTTACAAAATCATGAGCATGTTGTTGAGTATGTTGTTGGAGATAAAGTTCAACTTACTGCACCACAGCAAAATGGCTACACATTTTTAGGTTGGTACTATGTTTATGGCAAAAAAGCAATCAATATAAATAGTGGATTTACATTTGCACAGTCTAATCTTATTACTTCGGACAGTATAACAATAATTGCCCCAGGGGCTACACCTGCTTCAAATAGTGAAATTGTAATTCAAAACTATATGTACTTTATAGCGGTGTATGAAGCTAAACTTTATACGCTTAATTTTGACACGTCACAATTTATTGATGAAGTTAATGGTCAAAAATGCGATGTCACACTTTCTAATAATTCTAATATTATTGTTGAATTTAATACTTCAAAATTAATTGGTGGTGAAATTCCAGTTGCTTTACTTCCAAAAAATCCAATGTACAACTTTGTTGGCTGGAAAAGTGGCAATATATTTGAATTGAATTATGATGCTGGCACACAATCATTTAGAGTTCCAAGGCCTTTGACTACTGCACCAAGCACGGATAGTATCACAATGACACCTATGTTTGAACCAAAAACCGTTACATTATATTATTGCGATGATGATGGCAGAAGGACTGGGGAAACTCTTAGTGTTGTTTATGGACAAAAGCCAACAACTACACCAATAGTACCAAGTGCAAGACAAGGTTACACATTTGCAGGGTGGACATATGATGGTACTGTTTATTACCCATATTCCAACGGACAATGGGGTTCATTTGTTGAATGGAAAAATACGGTGCTTGAAGCAAATATTTTACCACAATGGAACGCGGTCAGAGTTAATGTTAAATTCCACGCAGGCGCCGGGCAGTTTAATGGCGGAGTCAAAGAAATTAGCGGAAGTGTTTTGTATGGCTCAAACAACTATATTGCAAATGGCACTCTTTCCACTCCAACTTGGAATGCGCGAGGTGCAGAATATGAATTCGCTGGATATTATATTGCTACATATTATGGTAAGGAGTATATTTATAATCCATCAAATCAAGCAGAAAGTGATATATGTAATTTCATAAGCGAAGTGACTTTCTATGCTTGTTATAGGCTTGTATCAGTTGATGTATCGCTGGTTGTCAGCGGACAAGAGAGTGCATCTTGGGTATATAATGGACAAAGTTATGACCTTGATGTTGTTATTCCAAGTGATTTACCATTCGATAGCAATATGACAATATCATTCCAAAAAGATGGAAAAGATATAGCAAATTCTTCAATAAAAGATGTTTTGCAAAGTGGTGTTTATTCTTGTGATGTAACAATTTCGGGCGGTAGAGCACAAAGTAATGGTGTTTGGATATACACAATAGGCACAGTAACAGAAAGTGCAAGTCTAACTGTTACAATTTCACCGAAATTGATAACCATCACTCAAAATGGCACACCTACAAATACTGTTACAAAAGTTTTTGATAACAATCTTAATGTTCCGGGATTATCTTACACAGGCGTTGTTTTGGGTGACAATGTCACTGTTTCAATTCAATATGTTGATAAAAATGTCGGGACAAATAAAGAAATGACTGTTGTCATTTCTGGAATTTCAAAAGACAACTATTATGTTGATGAAATTGTTGGGGAAATCACTCCATATGTGGTAACATACACAGTCAGTGGTTCAAGTTATAAAGTCGGTGCTGATAATGAAAAAATCACAATCGCAAGTTCAAATATTTCACTTAATAGTGACTCTAATTTGTTCTTAAGTCAAATTGGTGCAAAACCATCAATAGAACTTCAAACATCTCGTAATGTTGTTGGAACTTATACATATAACGGATCTACAAATAAAATTGAAGTTGTGAGTTTTAACTTAATAGGTGCAAACATTGACTTAAATAACTTTACTTATTCAGTACTTGGACAATATGAACTTGTTGATGCAGGTAGTGAAGAAGTTGTTATTCAAATAAGACTTATGTGTGATGACCAAAACGCACCAAGCGTTGCATCTCTTGGAACAATAAGCGTCATTGGTGTTTATTCACAAATATCTGGCAACAACTCACAAAATGTATATGTCATTGATTCAAAATCGCACTTTGAATCTTCTTCATTATTCTCTTTAATGCTTTCAAGAGATGTCAACTATTGGGTTGACAGAGTTATGGTTAATAATGTTGAAGCAAATGTAAGTATCAATAGTACAGATTCAGTTGATAACATAACATACACAATTTCTGACATCTCAAGCGGCTCTATTATTATAGATATATATATTACTACATTAAGTAATATTACTTTAGATTATGATTTGACAGATGGTGAATCTTTACCAAGTGGTGCTCCAACCACAACCAAATATGCTTATCAAAAAACAATAGATTATAGCATATCCAAGTATGGTGCAGTTTTGCCAACGGCACAGGATATTAATCGTGTTGGTTTCGTGCTCACAGGTTGGAAAATTCAGGGTAGCGATAGATTCATAACAACTTCAACAATTTGGAGTTACAAGTCCGATGTCGTGCTTGTTGCTCAGTATACTATTGCAAGTATTGATGCTAAATATTATGTTGACGATGTCATGGGAGAAATAGTAAACGGTGTTTCAAATTATAGTTCAATTTATGACGCAGTAGCACACAACATTGAATATAGAGTTGCAAATGAAAATTCATATGCTATTAACTATACTTATTCATGGAAAAAAGGTTCAGCTATAACTTCAAATACAACAAATAAACTTACTGTCACAAATGTTACAGATTCAGATACATATACTTTAACAATTTATGCAACTTCAAAACAAAACGCAGGAGTAAATACCTCTTCTACTCTTACATTAAATGTTGTAATTACCCCACGTGATTTGTTTGCAAATGGTTATGTAATAACAAAACAGTATGATGGAACAGAAGCAACATCGCCAATTTCAATATTAATTGTTGGTCAAGAAGTTTCTATTGTTGGTGCTTACACATCAAAAAATGTAGGAAGTGGACTTGACGAAGACTATTCAAATTGGACAATTAATGGTCAAAGAGCAGATAGCAAAACTCTCAACTTTGCTTTGAATTTACAAGCAGTTGACAGGGAAAGAAGTGTAATTACTAAAAAAGATGTGAACCTAACTGTTGGTATTCAAACAAAAATATATGACGAATATATATTTAGTATTAATGGTAAATACACAGACAAAACACCATTTAACTATACCATTTCAACAATAAGTAGCAATGTTGGAATTTATACACAAGAAAATGATGGACTTGATATTAGTATTACGGGAGACATTATTGATAACTTTAATATAACAATTTCTGGTTCACTTGAAATCACAGAAGTACAAGTTGACATCACATGGTCAGGCTTAACAAATGTAACTTTTGATGCAAAATATCATAATTTAACACCAATTATTCCACAATTTGTTGAAATTGTTGCAATAAAATACACTAATGGTGAAGACACTTTCACTTATGATTCGATAGAAGAAAATCAAGGTGTGTATGATGCTGGTGTTTATACTGTTACAGTGGAGTTTGAAAATTCTAATAACAATTATGAAATTACCAGTGGCGAAAGTACAACTTTAACCATACTAAAACGCACAATTTATGTTGACTATGATGGTATGTTCAACGAAAAGTATTATGATGGAACAACTGATGTCGTGTTTGCAAATGGTGAAGAAAAAGTTGCAAATATATATAATAATTTTTCATCAAAACAACTTTTGAGTGCAGTTATCACAGATAAAGATGCAATGCCAAAACTTGTTTATACATATTCAAATCCAAAAGCAGGTGACAATAAAGAAATTATTGTTTCTCTTGAAGATGATACAAATTATTCCATTAGTGCTTCTCATGATTCTCTTGTTGGAAAAATCAAAAAACTTGATACTGTTATTTATATAAACGCACAAAAAACTTATGATGCACAAAAAGATTTTGTTGTTGCAGCACAAAACAATCAGATAACAGCAACAAATATCATTGATGGTGAAAATATCACAGGAAGCGTGACTTTCAGGGATCCTTTACAAGATGTTTTGAATGTTGGACATTATGACAACTCTAATGCGTTTGAATATGACATATCTTTGATAATAGGGCAAGATGTTTATAGCACAAACTACAATGTTGTTTCAGTTGAATACAATCTTGTGATAAATAAAGCACAGGTATTGGTCAGCACAAACAGAAACAAAGAATATGAATATAGTGGCCAAGAAGTTGTCATTGAATATGTGTTTGCTAATTCACAAAACTCAACTATTGTTCCAAATAGTGAAAATGTTGTGTTTGAATATTTTGCAAACTCTGGTAGCACTCTTGACGATGGAAAGGCAGTGCAAGTTGGTGGCTACACTTTCAAGATGTCATTAATTAACACTGACGCAGATAATTTTGATATTTCTGGTGATATAAGTAATATTCCTTTCTCAATTGTACCAAGAGAAATTTTGATTCAGTTTACACAAAAGACTATTGAATTTGAATATCAAAATAGCGTAGTTACTTATAAAAAAGACCAAGGTGAGCCAAAAGGTGAACATGAACAACTTGGTTATGACCGCAACATTATATCACAAGGGTATTCTTTGGGAGTTGGCGATGTTTTGGATTGGAGTTTTACAACTGTTGATTCAAAAGTTGGAACATACTACATAAACAACGACCAATCAGTCAGCAAAACAATGATTGTCACTAAAAATGGAATAGATTATACCAAAAACTATCAATTCTCTTATCATATTGATTCATCAATTATGATTAGACCACAATCTATTAATTTTAATGACATAACACTTGTTGAATCGACAAGTGAATATAATGGGCTAGTCAAAACCATAACAATTGAATTTTTCGACAAGTATTATAATGAAAATGATGGTATTGTTTCATTCAGTTATGGAGACAGCGATGTGATTTTTGAAGATTTCACTGTTTCAAGAGATAATGGCGTAGTTACAAGCATACAAACTCCAAACGACATTATTTATGCCGGTACATACACCTTTGGAATTTCATTAACAAATTACATAGTAAGCAATAAAGGCACTTTCACGTACACTATTACAAAAAGTAGACTTGATTTGAAAATTGGACAATTATCAAAAGTCTATGATGGAACATTTGCGTTCAATAATGTCTCACTTTATGACCCTATTGAAAAAGGTGGAGCGCAAGGACAAAATGGTGCCCCATACATCGGAGATGACATATCTGTTGTTGGAACATATGCACAAAAAGATGTTGGACAAAATATCGCTTTAAAATTTGTCCTTGATAGTACAAATTCTTTGGTTATGGGCTCATATTATATTGACATTCAACAAAATTATTATGGTTCAATCACTCAAAAAGAAATAAAACTTGAACTTCGTCAAGGCATATATCAAACATATTATATTGGAACAGAAATTTCTATTGATATTGATAATTTTGATAAACTTTCTAGCGATGGCTTAAATGGGCTTGTAAACAATGAACAGATGAGCGGTGAACTTAATTTGCCTGTTGCAAATGTTGGTTCATATGATTTATCCACTCTATCTAATATAGAATATGATATTGCAGTAACAACATATGTTGGAGAGTCATCACCATTTAGCAACTATTTAATCACAGGCATAAGCGGTACTGTTGTGATACGTCCTGCACAAGTGGTGGTTACAATTACAGAAACGTCAAAAATCTATGACGGAACTGCAAAGAGCGCAACATTTGAATACATTTCAAATGAAGGCTTTGGTCAAATTGTCGAAAGTGAAGTGGTTGGTGACATTCAAATTTCTTACACAAATGAAAGTGGTGAAATTGTCACTCCTATCGATGCTGGAACATATAAAATCGCAATATCAGTTCCAGACAAAAGCAACTATTTACTTATTGATGGTGCAGGTAATGCTGTGTCAAGTTACACATCAGGACAAGTACTTGAAATATCAAAAAGAAATGTCTTAGTTGATGTCAATTACACTCATGTCTATGATGGCAACGTGGCAACATATCAAATTTTGCAAAGTGATGTTTTAGATCCAACATCAAATGCAATGGGTGGACTTGTTCAAGGTCACTCACTTACTGGTGTGTTAAAGACAAATAGTGCTGAGGCTAAGAGATATGTTGTTTCAAATATCGAATACTCTGAACTTGATTCACAATCTCCTATTTATACTGAAAATTTGAAAATTGAAATAATTTCAACAAGCACCGATGTTACTTCAAACTATGAAATCACAATAAACGCAAATATTTTGATTATCGCTGATATTCAAAATATCAATTCTGACAATATTAATAGTATTGAATATTGTGCACAAGATGTAACAAAACTTGCTACATTTAAAATAACATTTGATTTTGGTGGTGAAAGTTACGAAGTCTTGTATGATAATAGCGTAACGTTTGGTGATGGCTATACTGCAGTTTTGAATGGGCTTGCAATTAATCAAGGTGACGGAACATTCCAAGATATTTCAGAAGCAATTGAAGTTGGACAATATCGTGTGACACTTAATGTTACAAATGAAGATGATGAACTTAGTGCTCAGGACAAATATATTGAATTTACTATTTATCAACATGCAATAACTGAAATAAATGGTGATTTTGATAAATATTACGATGGAAAGAGTGATGTAATCAATCAATTATCATCACCTCAAATATATTCAAGTGATGTTGATAAAGTCACAATTGTTGGTTACTACACTCAAAACTCACAGCCAATATTCACAGTTGGCAGACATGCAATTTCGTTTGCACTTGACGGCGAAAAGGCACACAACTACACCGTTTCGCTTGAAAATTCAATTTTTGGTTCAATTTTGAAGCAACCTATAATACTTTCACTATTGCAACCTATCACCGTACATTACAAAGGTGAGCAAACAGACATTCAAATTAATAAGTTTGAAGCCTTAAAGAGTAATGATACAAGTGTTTCTGTGGCTGGATTAATAAATAGTCTTGATTCAAGCACAATTTCGGTTATTGAAGTCAATGCAGGAGAATATCAATTAGAATCTCTTTATGCTCAAAATCAAATCAGAACAACATTGGTTGACCAAACGTCTGTATTAGATAATTACGAAATAGTTGGTTTCGATGGTACTTTCACTATAAAACCTTGCGAAATTGAAGTCATGGTTGACGGACTAACAACTATATACAGTGCACAACAACAAGGAATAAGTTATATGCTAAGTGCCGTATCTAGTCATGGAAGTATTGTAGAAGCAGATAGACAGAGTTTAATCACAATCAATTACAACGGCAGTGCTGAGCGTCCTGTCAATGCTGGTAGTTATGAAATAACTGCACTAATTAATGAAGACTTTACACAAAACTATGTAATTTCAAAAGGTGGACAACTTGGTTCACAGTTTAACTATGGCACATTTACAATACAAAAACGTGAAATAGCAATTAATATTGGCACAGATAAAGAAGTTATTTACACAGGAGAACAAGTTGCTTATACACTCACAACTGATGATGTTGTTTCAACTCAAACAGTTCCAAGTGGACTTGTTTCAACTCACACAGTTGCAGGATATTATTTAACAAGTGGTAGCGAAATAGATGTTGACGGAGTTGGTATTGTATATGAAATTGGTGGAACAACTTACTATTTGACACTCCACGACTTTGATATTTTGCAAGATGGAATAAGTGTTTTAGATAACTATCATTTAGTTTCAGAACAAGGTTCTTTACATATCATTGCAGTTGTTGCCGGTACTATTGATGATTCATATCTTCAAAATCTTGTTTACAGTGCAACAGATTATGCACAAAATGGTGGGTTATATGTATCTGTTGGAGTAACCAATAGGCTAATGACTTTTGTTTATGGTGAAGATAGCATATATGGTAGTCTTACCAATTTAAAGAGTGTGGTCAATGGTCAAGAAGTTGCGGTTACTGAGGCAAGGAATGCTGGGACTTATCGTCTATATTTAACAATCAATAATACAGATACAAAAAACAAACCTATTGATTTCACAATAGCACCAAAACAAATTACTGCTATAAATTACACACATGACAAAAACTATGACGGACAATCAAACATCTTAGGAGAAATCACTTCAAGTCAAATTTATGATGTTGATAAATCTCAAGTTATTATTTTGGGTAATTATGTTGATTCAACAAAGACAAGAATATCTACAAAAGGTGATCACTATGTCGAATTCACATTCTCTGGAAATGGAGAAATGGAATCAAACTACTCTTTGCCAAATTATTTAGATAACACCGGTAGTATTTTAGCAAGAGATATTTATTTGACATTGACACAAGGTAGTTTTGAAGTATATTACACAAATGAGTCAATTCAAATTGATGCAAGTTTACTTTCAGCATATCTTGATGACACTGATGAAATTATTTCACAGTTTACTTCAAATGTCAGCGGAAATATAGTTGTTGGCTTATTTGAAAGCGGACAATATGATTTAAGCAATAATTTTGAACAAATAGATATTCAGGGACTAAAATCCAACAATAGCGGATTTCTTGATAATTACAATATAGTAGCCGTCAATGGTACGCTCTATATTCAAAAGGCAGAAGTTGTTGTTGCTATCTCTGATTACGAGAAAGTTTATAATGGTGAAGTTCAGACTCCAACATATACTTTAAGTATTTTTGAAGGACATGGTAAACTTGTACAAGAGAACATTCATTATGCACAATATTTATTAGATGGTGCACAAGATTATATAGCATCACCAATAAATGTTGGTTCTTATGAAATATTGCTATCAATTCAGAGTCAATATGTTTCAAACTACACATTGAATTTCAATTCTGTTAATGTCAATAGTTATACAGCCAACGAAAAATTAATAATTTCTCAAAAAGACGTAACTATAACAGTCAATCCACAGCCTTATCAGTATAGTGGCTCACAAGTTGTTTATAGTATTCAAGGTAGTGACGTCACAGGACTTGTGACAGGTCACACTCTTACGGGAACACTGACAACAAATGGTTACAGAGGTGGTGTTTATACCTTCAATGGAAGTTATGTAAAAGGAGAGGATTACTCAACAAGTGACATAACTCCAAACATAACTATTACGTCGACAACAAGTACAACCACATCAAACTACAACATTCAAATTATCGCACAAATAACAATAATTAGCAGTTTGACTAACTTTGACACAAGCAAACTAAGCGGACTTGTCTATGACGGCGAAGACAAGGTTGAAAAAGGCGACTTAGTTGTCATGCTCACTGTTGATGACCAAGTTAAGCAGTTTGTTTTTGGAACAACATATACTGAGGCAACATTTAGTGCACTCACATATTCAGGCGAAAGCACACAGCCAACAAATAACACTGCAATATATGCTGGTGAATATTCGTTCATTGTCGAATTTGACATTAACGGTTCACAAATGGAACAAACAGTGTCATTCATAATTTCTCCAAAAACTATCAATCAAATATTTTTACAAAATGACAAGACATATGATGCGACTATAAATGTTTTGGGTGAAATAACAAGTCAAGATATACTTGAAAATGATGATGTTTCGATTAGTGGAACATATGCATCTTCAAATGCTGGTACACATGATATAACACTTGAACTTAGTGGAGAAGATGCTTTCAACTATGTTTTGAATGCAAATCTCGGACTTCGCGGAACAATAAATTACAGAGCAATAACTTTACAAGTCACAAACAATGTTGTTTACACAGGCAATAATGCTCAAATTTTAGTGGATAACTTGACTGTTGGTGGTGACTTGCTTGTTGGCGGACAACAACTTAGTGGATACATAATCTTAGTTAAAGTCAATGCCGGTACTTATGATTTCAGTATTCAAAATATTGATATATCAAACTTTAAGATTTTAGATGATGATGTTGATGTCACAGTGAACTATTCAATTACATATCAAGGTCAAGTTGTCATTGATAAGATGAATTTGACGCTAGTAGTTGATGAGATTGATTTGACTTATAACGGACAAATCCAAAGCATAGATACCTTCCTTTCATTTGAAGAAGATTTGACAGGTGAGAACTTGTCGACAACAATCATCGAAGAGGCACGCCTTGCAATTGGTATTGAATATGACAAAACACCATTAAATGCCGGCGAATATCATGCAAATGTTTCTTCGACTTCAAACAATTTTGTTATCACGTACCAAGATGATAACGTTATTGACTTCACAATTAAAAAACGCGATATTCAAATTGATATTGGGCAAATTGTTTATGACTTTAATCCAACAAGTACTCACGAAACTCAATTTGATAGTTCTTACTTAAAAGGTCTTGTTGAAGGTCAAGTCGTTAGTGGAAGTTTTGAACTTAGCAAACAAGGACTTGGTGTTGGTACTTATGTCTTCAACGAAAATCCTGATAACGAAAATCCTGGTATTGTCATCGTTACACTCAGTATAATTGTAAACAATGAAAATATCTTGGATTTGAACTATAATTTGCAACAAGAGAAACTAGGTAGTATTGAAATTATTCCTTTCAAACTTTCAAGTTCTCAAGTTTCATTGTCACAAAGTCAAATTTCATATAGAGGCGAAGATATTTCTTCTTATGTGACAGTCAACTTCAGAGATGCAAACGGAATTCTTATGTCCATTACATCAGAAAACAATACTTATGGCTATTTTGTAATAACTGGAGATTTGAATGAAAATAATGAAGCAGTAAATGTTGGAAATTATACCGTAAACGTTACAATTCCAAACTATGAACTTGAAAATAGTCAATTCCCTCTTGAAATTACACATGCGACTATAACAAATGTATCTTTTGTTAATGATAAGACATATGATGGCAATGCATATGTATACGATGAATATGGCCGTACCACTTTATCTTCTTCATCAATTCTTGCCGCTGACCGCAACACATTAAGGATTAACGGATATTATGTTGAAGGTGATGATGTGACAAGTTCTATTGGTGTTCACACAATAAGATTTGAATTTACCGAACCTGATGGATATCCAGCACTTAACTATGTGTTTAATATTGATGAAGTTGGTGAAATTTTACCAAAACAAGCAACAATAGAGATAAATCATAACTTTGCATATAGTGCATCCGGAAATTATGTTCTTAGTTA
Source organism: uncultured Clostridia bacterium (assembly GCA_944384405.1). Classification (GTDB taxonomy): domain Bacteria; phylum Bacillota; class Clostridia; order Christensenellales; family UBA1242; genus UBA5893. The sequence continues at coordinate 7,045 of CALWTH010000041.1, read as the reverse complement.
TGAAGACAATTCATCTGAATTTGTTTCAACAGGAATTTTAGACACGCAATCACTATCGGGACAAATATCGATAAGTGGATTGACATCATTTGTTGGAGTTGTTGTTGAAAGTCAAATTAACACATCAGAACTTTTAATAATAGATGAAAATCAAAACAATGTTACATCAAACTATACAATTACCTTTGTATCAAATATAGAAATTGTCAAAGCACAAATAAGCATATCGTTTGACGGAATTGCAACTGAGTACACTTATTCAAATTCACAAGTTGTGATAAATCCAGAATTTACATTTGTCAATTCAACTGATAGTGTTTCTACTGACTTCTTACTTCACACTTATGCAGGCACAAAACATTCAAGTGAGGAAGCACCAAAAGATGTTGATACATACACCGTTACATTTGAAGTTAAACAAGATTTGGCTAGTTATTATGAAATTGTTTCTACTAACTCTTTCGTATTTGTAATCAATCAATTTAATATTGAACTTCAAAGCGGTGATATTCCTAACGACAAATTCTTTAAACAATATAATCAGCCTGACCCTGAACTTATTCAATCCATTACGTCACAGTTTGGCGAGATAATAACTATCACATTCACTCGTGAAAGCGGAGAAGAAATAGGCAATTACAATCTCATAATATCAGAGTGGGATAATCAAAACTACAACATCACAGCAGCAATGGGTGCTTTGGACGACTTGTTTAAAATTACTCGTGCCGGTTCACTTGATATTGTGATTTTAAATACTCCTAACAATGTAAAGTTGTTGCAAAAAGTATACGATAACAGAGATATTGGTGAAATTGATATTTCAACTCTTGATTTTGAAGCAAGTAATGAAATTGTCACAGGAACAATTATGTTCCAAGAAGGTGTCAATGTTGGTTCATATTCAATTGGAACAGGACACAATTTGCAAAATGCAAACTATGAAACTTTCAAAGTTACAAGTGAAGTTGAATTTGTTATTACTCCAAAGCCAATCAAATTGTCTGTAATAAACGGTGATAAAGATTATGATGCATCAAATGCTTTCTTGGGCATAATTCAAATACTCGATGAAAAAGATGTGGCTTTAGATGCTGGAATATTTGCACTCACTGCAAGTGCAACATTCAAAGCTGCAAATGTTGGCGACAATATTGAACTTGAAGTGACATATAGTGGTGACAACATTCAAAACTATCAAGTTTTGAACACAATTAGTGCAAACATAACAAAACGTAATGTAACAATAACTCCAACTTTGGGCCAAAGGATTGTTTATGGCACAAAAGACTATACAATCACTTATCAAATTGTAGATAATGGCACATCTAATTTCACAGGTATATTTGAAAATGAACTTAGCGGACAACTTTCCACTGAAAGTTATGATGCTGGCTCTTGGCCAATATTGTCAAGTTTGACATCAACAAACTTACAGATATCATTTACATCTGACATCATGTTGACGATAACACCAAAACAACTCACAGTGACTTCTAGCGACAACTTCCAAAAAGTTTATGACACAACAAGGGAGTATAATGGTGAACTTGAAGTTGAAGGCGTGATTGAAGGTGATGTTGTTAATGTTGTCGCATATTATGATAGTGCTGACGTTGGAAACAGAGTAGTAAGTTTTGTTCTAAGTGGTGCTGATAAAGATAATTATTTTGCCGATGACGTGCTTGGTGTGATTTCAGAGCGTGGTGTGGTGATTAAATATATGTACGTTGTTGACGGCTTTGAAATGATAAATCAAAACTTGATTGAAAATACATCAAGACAGCAAGACAATCTCATCTATGGTGCTGCAATATCAACAAGTATTGGTTCGTTGCCTATTCCATCTCATGAAGGCTATGACTTTGGTGGTTGGTATTTGGACAAAGAATATAACAAACTCATAACAGATGATACTGTTATTGATGGAAATATTTGGTCATTAGACGAAAGCGAAAAAACTGCGTATGCAAAATGGACAATTAAGCAATTCAATTTGTCAATTGTGGTTGCAACAAGAGTAAATGGCACATATGTTGTTGATTCACAAACACCAGGTGGAACACATCAGAATATTAATGGTCTTTATGACTATGGTAGTGTTGTTTCTCTTCAAGGTTTGGCAACTGCAAACTACGGATATTCATTTGTTGGATATTCTTCTGACCTACTTTTGACTCCTGATGAAAGCCTGCTCCAAAATGGTGTCAATATTGGTGCAAGCGATGTGACATTGTATGCGAAATTCTCGCCATTGACTGTGGTGATTACACTTGATAGCAATGGTGGTGTATTTGAAACAAATGTAAGCGGTTGGACATTGAATAGTACAAACACAACTGCAACAAGAGAAGTTGACTTTAATTCAGCACTTGGGGTTGCACTTCCACAGGCAACAAAAATTGGTTACAAACAAGACATAACAGTTTGGGAAAATCAAAGTGGTGATTTGATTGAACTAAATGCTGATACAATTATTGATGAAGACTTCAATTTGGACACAACTCTCTTAGTACACTATGTTGCAGAAAAGTATACAATGGTTCTTGACGCCAATGGTGGATATTTTGAAAATGTTGATACTTCTGTATGGAAAATTGATAAAACAAACGGAAGTGGAAATGCAACAGTTATTTCAAAACAAGTAACATTCAATAGTCCTGTCGGTGAGATTATAATCCCAGTACGCTCAGGTTATGAATTTGCTAACTGGAGCACTTTAAACTTTGATAAAGATTACATTTGGCAAAGCGTGACGCAACAAGCAATCACTGCAAACTGGAACGAAATGCAGTTTGATGTCGAAATAACATCAAATCATGGCGTCATTGAATATCAGATTGTGGATTCATCATTGCAAGTTGTTGAAATTGGAAATGTTGATAACACAACAAAGACAATACAACTTATGACAACAAACAGGCTTATGCTTTCTGTTGAAAGTGATGAGGGTTACACATTCACAAATTGGCATAGTGATAATTTGGAGATAAACAAAGCAACATCAACATTAGTAAGCACATACGATGACTTAATTCAAAATTACTTTGTTGAAGCAGTATTTGAAGCGAATGACAATGTCATAACTATTGTGGTGAACCAACCAACAAGAGGTTATGTAACAGCAGGAGAGGTTTCAACTGATGGTACTACTTCAAGTATTGAAGTGACAAAGAAGACAGGCGAAACACTTGAAATATCTGCTTATGCTAATGAAGGTTATGCACTTAATGACTGGCTAGTTACAGGAAATGGAGATGTTATCTACACACTAAGTGGAATGTCACAAGATACAACAAGAACATTAAGCGATTTTGTTGGAGATTTAACTGTTACCGTTTACTTTGTGCCAGCGTCAAACAACATAACAATTTCTGCTGATGAAAAGAAAGGCACAATTCAATATATGCTAAATGATGAGCAAATTGAAGTTAGTGGAAGTTACACTGCAAATAATATTTTGACAGAAAGTACATTTGAATTTGATATTGTTGCGCTTCATGGATATAAAATTGACTTGGATTTGCAAAAATGGTTATTTGACACAACATCTCAAAACAAAGGTGATATTGATGTTCAAAGCACTGACGGCGGATATACTGCACACATCACGTTCACAGGCTTTACATCAAGTGGTACAATTGTCGTTCCTTTTGTCAATGACGAGTTTACGGTTACAGTAGAAGTTTTATTAAAACAAGGTTCAAATCTCACCGAATTTGATACAATGGACATTGTTTCACTTCAAAAAGATGACATTTTGTCTTTACTTTCAACTGGTGATAGTTTCACAGGCGAATATCTTTCACAAGTAACGCTATCTCCACAAGACACAATAGATGGCTATAACTTCTATATGTGGTCTGTTTCATCAGATAAGGTTGAAACAATTTCAGCATCGACAGGCTTGATTGCGTTCACAGAAGATGGTGACCTTGTGTATAGTATCGTTGATGACATGACTTTGTATCTTGTTTATGAAATAGAAAGTTTTGATGTCACATTTGTTGTAAACGATTCAACAATGGGTTGGATAGTATCAGGTGCAAGTGGGAACACTACAACAAAAAGAACTGTTGCAGTCAACTATGGCTATAATTCACCAGAGATAACGGCAGTTTGTGACGAATATTTTGAATTTGAAAAATGGGTGAGAGTTGAACTCGTTGACGGTGAGTATGTTGAATACCTAGTTGACGGAAATCCGGTTGAATATTTCAGCAATTCTATAATAGTCGAAAATGTAACTGAAGATTGCACATATATGGCTGTATTTGTTGGTGTTGAAATGTCATTTAGTGTTTCTCTCATACTTCCAGACGAAGATGTGTTTACTGAAGATGAAATAGATTTTGCATCTTTGGAAGTTGTTGATACAAACAGTGCATCAATTCAAAGTGTGAATAGAGATAAAAACACATTGACATACATAATCAACACAGTGACAGGTAATGACATTGATTTTGTTGTTAAACTTGCTGATGGATATGAGTACGAAGGTATTCTCACAATGGATCCAAGAGTGGTATACAACATATCACGTGGAGAAAATGAGTTAACATTCTCTCTTGAAAATTTGTATCTTGAAACAATAATAAATCTTAGTGTTCGTGCAAAAGTCTATAAAATTAATTTCAATATAATCGGACAACAAGACGGAGCAGAGATATATCCTCTCACAAACGTAAACGGAATTGTTAGTTATGAATATTCTAACCAACAACATACGCTTATAGTCAACGCAAAGAAAGGTAGTAGCGTGCAAAGTATTTTGTATATATTGACAGGCTACAAAATGGTTGAAAATCCATACTTTGAACTTTCAACAGCACAAACTACTGAAAATTCGGTATTTAGTGAAACATATCTTGGAACACTTTCAAGCGTTGGTGCTGACTTAAGTATTGATGTTGAGATAAAAGCAAAAGTTTATAGCGTCACATTTGATCTTGATTATGCTGATGCCGTAAACAAAACAACAACAAGTATCGTCTCACATGGAGATACAACTTTTGAACCACCTCTAACATCGGAATTTACAAATCCTGTTCGTTATGGATATAAATTCTTGGGCTATACAACAATTAACATAGCATCTTCAGAAAATTTGGCAGGAACAACATACTACTTTGATGAGGGCGGAATTTATAGTTACATAACCCAAAATGAAAAAGTTTATGGCTTCCGTGGTTCAGAATACGCAGTAGATTCACTTATTGAAGGCATAGATTATGAACTTACCCTTTACGCAACATGGGAACAAGTTAGGTATGAAGTTGAACTTGTCTTTGTGCCAAGTATGGCTATTGACCAAACATCTTTAAACTATAATGAAATATTCCCAATGCAATCAGGAAAATACAACATACTAGATGGCAACAACTTGATTGTTGGGGTAGAATATACTCCTGGTTCTGAAATCATTGTCAATGCTCCAAAGAATTGCTTTACTGGTTATTCATATTATGGTTGGTCATATGTTGATGGAATAACTTCAAGAACAGATGAAAATCTTTCAACCCAATCAATAAGTTTAACAATGGGCGAAGAGAAAGTAACTATCTACTTGTATTATGGACTTGAAATAAATGCATCGGCAACAGAGGGTGGAAGTGCTACTGTATCAACTGATGTTGCGCTTTATGGTGAAATAGTTACTATAACCGCAACAAATGATTATGGATATATATTTGATCATTGGCTTCAAAATTCAAGTGAAATCAAAGATTCAACTATTACTATGGAAATAGAAGTCAGTGCTCCAACAACATTCGTTGCAGTATTTATTGGTGAAAAGATAGATGTCCGCGTCAATCAAGTTGACCATGCAGAACTTACCTATAAACAAGGCGAATATAGAGTTGGCGACACTGTAACACTTACAATCAGCGTTTCGTATGGGTATGAGCATAGAGGTTGGGCAAGTGGTGGATATAGTGGAACAATTCGTCCAGTATCTGGCGACGATAACTCATTTACTTATACTATCGTACCAGACGACTTTACTCGTGGCTATGTGACTTTTGAACTTGTGGTGGGAGCTAAGTCTATAGACGTCAGATTTAGTATTGTTGGAGATGGCGACTGTGGAGATATCTTGGTCGACAATTCAAGCGTTGCTCAACAAACAAAATCTTTTGTCTATGACAATACTTTGAACTTTATTGTTGACGTTTATGCTAGATATGAACTTGTTTCTTTGACACTTAATGGCACACCTGTTCAATTCATATCTGATGGTGATAAAATTTCCGCAGAACTATTAATCAATCAAATGTCAGGCTTCACATGTGATGCAACAAATGAAATTGTTGCAACATACAGAAAGATGCTTTGGACAGATGACATTTTGCCATTCACAGGCAGCGGAACAGAGTCCAATCCATATCTAATACAAAACGCAAAGCAACTTGCTTCTATTGCTTATCTAATTAATAATAATGTTGCAGTTGCAGTTGGTTCAACAGCCTATAAAGATGCTTATTACTTTGTGACAAGCAATATAGATTTGTCCGAAAAATTCTGGGTACCAATTGGAACAGAAATTAATCCATTTAATGGAACCTTTGATTTGAACGGATATCAAATAACTGAATTGGAAGCAGATGATTGGAACAAAGTCAATGCTAGACCAAATGGAATGCCATATGGCTTATTTGGATATATAGGTGAAAATGCCAAGTTTATAACTGGAAACTATAATTACACATTAACACTTATAATAATATTTAGCGTGCTTGGTGCAATAATTTTGATAGTGCTTTTAATAATTTTAATCTTAATGCTACGTAGAAGAAAAATGAGAAGAATGTCTGCATCTTCAACTCTTGGAAATGACATCATGTCACAAGAAGAACTTTTAAAAGCCCAAAAAATTCAGTCAAAGTGCAATAGCTCAAAGAAAAAATAAAAAAAACGCAAAAAAAGATCCCGATAGCTGTGTTTACTGCCGGGCAACTTCCACACAGTCACGTACAAAGTACGCTCGTGCGTGGAAGTACCCGTCGAGCCTTGCTCTCGGGTCTTTTTTTGCGTTTTTTACTCA
>CALWTH010000040.1 GCA_944384405.1 uncultured Clostridia bacterium | reverse complement strand
TTCTGAAGTAATAACATCATAACTTTCAATATTTTTAATTGTTTCTGCTTCGTTTACACCTGTTGGAACTTCAAATTCATATTCATTATATCCTGCATCTGAACTTATAACCATATTATAAGCAGTTATCCATAATACATTTCTTTTGCATTATAATCAAAAGTATATTCTATAGAAGTATCATCAATATTTGCAGTTGCTGTTCCATCAGCAATATCATTTAAATTAATAGGTGATGCGAAAGTAATAGTTGCTCTATAATATGGTTCTTTTCCTTCTACTAATGAATTTGAATACACCAACTCAACTTTTACATCGTCAAGAGCTGTTTTTGAATCTTCACCAATATCGTATTTTAAAGCTTCAAGATTATTTTGGCTTACTCACCAACAACGGCAGTAGCAACATTTTTAGTTTGGTTATCTAAGAATGTATAAGTTTCTGCTGAGTAATCTTGCAAAAGTTCTCCAATGTTATCAATTTTTTCAACAACTGGTGGTACTTCAATACCTTCTTTTTCATATCTTTTATATTCTATAGTTGTTTCAACATTTTCAATGTCTATTGTTTCAAGCAATTTGAAGTTATTAGAATTTGTTAAACCATCAATCATTTGTTGTATAGAATCTTGTTTTCTTACTGCAATATCATATGATTTTACTGATGTTTCTGTTTGAGCTATAAGTGTATATCTATAGCAAATAGTTTGTTTTCCATTGTCAACTAATTCAAACAATCTTTCGCCATTATTTTTTAATGTAAGGTGAACGATATTTTCATTAGATTTTACTACATTTTCAAATATAGCTTCTGCAAGAGCATCGTTTTGAACACTTTCAACTGCATTATAAGTTGTTGTATATTGTGTTGAAATTGTTGCATCATCTGCAATTTGCGCAAGTTCTGTTTTGTTTGTATCATACTCTGCAATTTTACTTAAATCAACACCTGTTTCGAATGTCATTTCGTTTATGTTGTATAAACGTTCTTCTCCATTTTTGTATGTAAATATTACTTTTATAGAACCGAGTGACTTTTGCTCTCCATTGCCTAAATCATATGTGGCGTCAATCAATTTCGAACTATCATAAGTCCCTGTTGAAAATTTAACAACATCTTCCAAAACTTCATTGTCCAAGAAACTTTTTGTGTCTGTATAATATTCTTCTACTAATGTTGAAACATTTTCTACTTGAACTTGAGGTTCATTGCTACAAGCCGTCAACGTTAGTCCCAAACTAAAGGCAAAACCAAGAGAGACAATTCCTGATAATATTTTAAAACCCAGCTTTTTAGCTTTGTTATCACTTACAGCACAATTGAAAGTGTTTGACTTTTTAATCATATAAAGATCCTCCTTATTGGCTTTAGTATAACATTGACAAAATAAAAATCAATATTTTTAGCAAAAAAAATTTATTCTGACATAACAACTATATCTATTCTAAAAACCTCTAGTATTTTATAGTGTGATTATGTTTTTTGCTAGTTTCAAAAGGTTTTAACCTTAATCTATTGCTTTTGAAACTAATAAAAAAACTTTACTTATGTGTAGAGTTCCTTTTGTTTTTTTACTAGTTTCAAAAAGTTTTAACCTTGCGAGTGTTTTTTAACAATATTTTTAGTATTTTAGATAATTTTTCTTTTAAATCTTCTATGCTTTCATATTCAATAAATGTCGCTTTGTGGAATGTCCCTGTTATCATGCTACTGACATAACTTCCTTTTTCATAACAAAAAATCATCTTTTTATCATACATCGAAGCAACACCAAGTTCAATTCCAAGTCCAATGGACTGCATGGATATGTCACACACCATAACATCACTTTGTTTTACCATACTTAAGTCATAGTCTGTCATCATGTGGTCAATCTCAAATTTTGTCTTGTCTTTGTGCAACTTTAGGCACTTTTCTCTATACTCCCAAATTTTATCAGGATTTGTAAATGTTTCAAGTCCTTTAACATTTTGAATTAACTCCATATATGTCTTGTACTTCGCAAGTTGTTTTTCATCAGCCACAGTGACTGCTCCGACTAAAAATATATTCATATTTTCTCCTTACACAAATAAATTGCACACAACACCCACAACACTTCCTATTAGATAAAGAGAAATAAGTATCAATAAGTTTGTAAGTATGTGTTTCCTATTTTTACTGAAAAGAACAACAATTCCAACGCCACTACCTGCACATAGTCCTGCCATCATCGCACCAAAAGTGATACCACCTGCCATGTAAAGTTCAACCAAAAACACCGAAGAAGCACACGAAGGAATAAGTCCCACGAGTGCCGCCAAAAATGGCTGAACATACTTGTTTGAAGTAAATATATTTGCTAAATTTTCTATTCCAAGATATTCAACAATAAGTCCAATAATAAGCGTTGCAACAAACAAAAAGGCAGTAATTTGAAGCGTATGCAAAAGCGCGTCTAAAAATATGTTATCAACGCAGTGGTCATGATTTTCGTGCACATGATGTTTGTGCGTGCAACTAGTAAGTTCGCAGTCATGGTCATGTTCTTTAACAAATCCATTTTCTATTAGTTCTTGCTTGCCTTTAATTAACCTATATAGAATATCAAACATATAGCCGAAAAATATAGCCACAACAATTTTTATTCCAAGCATGATTAAAAGTGGCACAATGTAGTTTGGTTCACTTATCATAAGTGGAAGTGCCTCATCACTTGTTGCAAGCATAACTGCAATAAGTGTGCCTATTGTTATAGCCCTTTTTGAATAAAGGTCAGACATAACAACAGAGAAGCCACACTGTGGTATAACTCCCAAACATGAGCCAATAAGTGGCCCAAAGTGCTTAGTCTTATTCATTATATTTACATATTTATTATTGCTGTTGTGCCCTATGTAACACACCAACAAATACACAAGATACAATATAGGAACAACTTTCAAAGTGTCTATAGTCGCATCTAAAAGTACATCAAAAAACATTATTTAGTCACCTTCTCTTGAACTGAATTTTGTTGGGGTTTTATTTTTTGTTTGTAGACAATTAGTGCGTTGCCACTTTTTTGTCTTATTCTTCCACCCATTTGCTGTGCTATTAAACTGTGCCCCATAATCTCATCAACTTTACCGCCATTTATGGTTGATATTTCAGCACTATCACACACATGCAATATTGCACCACCATTTATTGTACCAATTCTTGCGTTGTCAAGCACATAATCGATGTTTCCATGATTTATTGTTGAAATTTGTGAGTTGTCGCAAAGTCCAACAATTTGTCCACTTCCAAAAGTCCCTATTTTTGCGTTGTTTTTTACATAATAAATATTAGCACTATTTATTGTGACAATTTTAACTTTATCTTGAATAAACTTTATATTTCCACCATTTATTGTGTCTATTTTAACATTATTGCAAACATAATCAATGTTGCAATTGTTTATTGTCTTTATGCTGGCTTTGCCACCTATTGTGAAAATGTAACCGCTTTCAATAAGTCCAATTTTCGCTTTTGAGTTAATATAATATATTTCACCACTATGCAAAATATTTATTCTGGCTTTATTTGTCACAGCCGAAAATGTTGTGTCAGTGGCCTCCAAAACGACGGCACTGCCACTAAGTGTGACATTTTTGCAACCATTTAAAATATGTACTCCGTCATAAAGATTGAGATTTTCTTTTGTTTCATGAATTTTAGGTTGTATCACTTTACCTTTTCTTAATGACATATCACACTCCTATGTGTGTATTATATCACATAAAATTATTTCATCAAGTTTTTTTTAGTTAGTAGTGATAAAACAGTCTACATCAACGCCAATATTTACGTACTTTAAAAAGTCTTCTCTATCTTCTAGTGTGTCCAAAAAGTCCATAAATGGTCTATATTTATTGTACAACAATTTATAAACGCCAATTACATCTGTTTTTTGCTCACGCATAACACCAAGCGACATTGCAACATCGCTTTTCACAACATCGCTAATCTTTTGTCTTATCTTGTCTGAAAGCGTTATTTCTTTTATTGCCTTTACACTGTCGTCTGCTTCAATTATTTCAACAGGCGTCATGGTAAGAGATATCTCATATGTCACATATGGTTTGCCATTTAAAAATGAAACTTTTGGCATAACTTGGTGTTTTGAAATGGTGAATGTTATGCTCGCATCGTTTAGCCCCTGTTCGTTTACTCCATCAATAGTTATGTTTTTTTGAAGGTCATTTTCAACAACCCAGTTTATTCCTTGCATCTGTGCTTTTGTGAAAAGATACCTAAATTTTCCATTGCTAAAAACGGCATGCTCTGTCTTGTATGAAATTGCCGTTTTTTTCTCATTTGATTCATCGCCTTTAGAACTAGATTGCTGCGACTGGTTATTGTCTTGACCAGAAGAACTATCTATTGCATTGGTTGGCTCACTTTCAAGAGTGACATATCCAAGGGTTGAAATATGAATATCTGAATAGTACCCTTTTAAAAACGCATCTATGCTTATGTCTTTTGTGTATGTTTCATTAAACTCATTGTTAATCATTTCTCGCATATTATATGAAGATGACGCTTCCATTTTTTGTGCGTTGTCAAGAACATCTTTTGCCTTGCCCTGACACATTAGTAGCGGTACGGTGTTTGATACTTTTCCAGCAATTATTAATGTGTTTATCACCTCTGCAACATTTTGATTTGCAAAATCTTCTGATATGACAACGTATCCAACATGCCCCATAAGTATTTTTCTACCAATACTTGATTCAATACTTGAAAAGGCGTTTGCAAGTGTCGTGCCACTACCTTGCAAAAGTTTGACATTTTCACGCATCTCTGACTTTGAAATTTCTGACAGTGTCAGCACCGACACAAGCACATCTTCCTCTTGTTTGTCAACGCCAATTGCCGTAATGATTGCACTTCGAAAACTTAGAGATGGTATGGTTATTGCAGAAGGCAAAAAAATAATTAGCACAATAATGAAATAATAAAGTGCATACGCATGTTTAATTTTGTTTAGACTTTTTCTTAACCAACTCATTGTTTTTCTCCCTATCAAAAATTAACAAACAAATTAAATATAATGGAATAATAATCCAAGCAACAACCCCAAAATATTTGAGATAATTAACGACAAAATCAATAATTAAATCAAGGTTATAAAAAACAAATAATTGTAGTGCTAATACAAGTAATGTAATAAAAATAATGGCATGAATTTTATTTTCATATCCAACTATTTTTTCAAAAATTATTTTTGCACTTGTAAAATAAATTGCACCTTGAAAAAATATGATAAACATATAAACTAAAATTGCAATAATATCAATATTTCCAGAATTTCCAATATTGCGGTTATATTGCGTTATATCGGCAATTGCTGATCTATGCAAAAAAGCCGTAACATTGAAAAGTCTAATATAAATAATATACAGGGCAATTAAAATTATTAATGTGATTATTACATATGAAAATACAATTTTTTTCATATTTTTTTTATATTTAATTTTATCAGAAATAATTGTAATAAATAAAAAATCAGAAAACCAAAAGCCAACATCTTTGCACGAGTTTAATATATTTGAAATATTTTCTTTAAATATAGGTCCCATTTCGCCATATGTGAAAGTAACTTCTGACAAAAATAAACAAAAAATTAAGCCAATAAAAATAAATACAAAGCCAAATTCAACTGTGCGTGCTGTACTTTTTAATCCAGAATACACCATTGCAATAACCACTGGCAAAAATGTCATAAGGTAAACAATTAGTCTAAAATCTTCATCAACAACATCACGCATATATGCAATGGCTTCGTTGTTTAACATTATTATTTTCAAAATAAAAAATGAAAATAAAATGATATAAATAAATTTTGCAACAACGCTTCCAAAAACTTTTCTTATCAGTTCATATAATGATAAATTTGGATATTTTTCTTTTATTTTTAAAAATACATATAACAAAAATAAATCGAGTGCAAACATTATTAGTGCAACAACAATAGCGCTCGATGTTGACATCGTGACAAGTAGTGACGGCAAAGTTATTAATTTTAACGCAAGAAGTGAAATGGCACAAAAACAAGCCATTTGTCTTACTGAAATTTGTTGTGTCATTCAAGCCCCCTTATATCATCATTTGACTTGACCGACTTTGGTCTTTTTTTCATCTTTGGCATAGGCTGTTTATGAAGTGCATCTTTAAGGTCATTTTCAACTCTTGGCGCATATGGTGCCAAGTTTGGAACTCCAAACTCGTCCATTGAATTTAGATAGTTTACAAAATATATCATTCCTCCAACAACTCCAAAAAGTCCAAGTGTTCCCCCAAGAAAAACAAACACAAGCCTCACTATATTTAATTGCGGTGCCTGATTTGGTACTGTGTAAACTGCAATTAAACTAAGTGCAATTACAATTATTCCAGGTGGTGAAATTAGTCCTGCTTGAACTCCTGTATCTCCAAGAACAAGTGCTCCCACAATGCTTGTTGCAATACCAAGATATCTTGGAAGACGTAAACTCACTTCATAAAGCATCTGAAATAATATTAGAATAAAAAGAATTTCCAAAAAAGGCGTAAATGGTAAGTTCTGAGTTGTTGCACTTATTGTCAAAATATATTTTAGTGGCACAATTCTATAGTGATATAACCTTAAACTTAAATACACGCCCGGAATGACTGTCGCCATCAAAATACCAAATGCACGCACATAGCGAATAAATGTCGCATAGTGAGAATTGGTGTAATAGTCGTTACTATTTTGAACATCTTCAAAAATCATAAAAGGAAGAGTTATCACAATTGGTGACCCATCAACAGCAATTGCAACTCTACCTTCCATAAGTTTCGCCGTCACAATGTCTGGCTTTTCTGTCGAACCATATTGTTCAAAAAGTGAATTTGGCCTACCAACAATAAACTCCACAATATAATGTGGATCAAGAACAATGTCTGTGTTTATGCTTTTTATTTTCTTTTCAAGTCTTTTCACAAGTTTTTTATCGGCTAAATTGTCCATATAAAACATCGCCACTTGTGTGTGTGACATCTCGCCAACAAAAAAACTTTTAATGACTAAGTGCTGCGATGGAAGTTGCTTTCTAATAAGTGCCATAGTTGTCTTTACACTTTCTGTAAAGCCTTCTCTTGGCCCTTGGATTGTTGGCGAAGTAGGAGGCTCTGATGGCTGTCTTGTTGGCAAAAGTTCCATATCTATTGAAAGCGCATCTTTTTCGCCGTCAATAAACAAAAGTACTTTGTTCCTAAGAAGACACTTGACAAACTGCTCTTTTGTCACTTTTTCCACTTCTGATGCACGCAAAACCCTTTTTGATAGTGTTGAAAGTGTTATCTCCCCACCATATTCTAAAAGTGGTGAGATGACAGAGTGAACCAAAAGAGTTTTGTCTATTGTGCTTTTTATAAACAAAAGGTAGACGTTTTTGCCATTGACTAAAAATTGGCGTTCGCAAACGTCTGGATTATTATTAAGTTGTTGTTTTATTTGTTGTATAATTTTCATAAAAAAACATACCACCATTTGTAGTATGTTTTTTATTTAAAAATATATTCTATGCAAGTGCCACATTGACAATTTGTGAACTAATCAAATACTCATCATCACCAAGCGCCCTAACATCAATACTGGTTATGTCCTGTGCTGAAATGTATGGGCTTAGGTCAATGGTAAGTTGAGTGCTTTCGCCTTTGAAATCATAGACATATGTGTATGTTTTATTTATCACAATTTCAATTTTATAATCTGTTTCACCTTTGGACAATGTCATCATAATCGTGTTCAAATCACTATCATAAGTAACATCTGTTGGTGCAGACAAATTCTTTTTATTGTCATACTCGACAACTGCACTTAAATCACTATTAATATAATATGAGTTTGCTGGCGCAACTGCTTGAACATAAAGATAATATTTCCCGGCTTTTTGCGAAGATAGTGCCGACATATCAAATGTAATATTTTGCGTTCCGTCTGTTTGAGTAGCAAGCAAATACAATGGTGAATTTTCATCGCTTCCATAATAGATATAGTAACTTTCAGCGTTGTCAACCCTTCCCCATGTAAGCAATCCATTTTCAAGCGTTACTGTTGGAGATGCAAGTGTTTTGTAATTTAAATATATATATGCTTGACTGTAATCTGAATTTTCTCTTGCGTTGTCGCCTACATATCTAGCACGAACGATATACTGCCCTGGTTGTGTCAAATAACTTGTTATCATAACGCTGGAATTATTTGAACGAATAGTGTCCTTATTGTCACCGAATGAAATTTCAAATTCATATATTTGAGCGTTATCATTTTTGTCAACACTTACTATTGTTCTGTCACTTAAAGTGTGAACTTCAACTGTTGGTGTGGTCATTTTGGTATAGCGTGGCGAAAGTCCAAACACAAGTCCAAGCACAAGGGCAAGTATACATGCTGCACTTATGCAACTAATTAATATTATTAGCGCCTTTTTGCTAAGTTTGCGCTTTTTCTTATTTTTTTCATCTTCATGTGGTTTTGGTTCTTCTTCATTTGCCTTGGGCGTTACATTATCACTTACGATTTCGCTTTCAGTAACCTCATTTTCATCAGGATTTTCAACTACATCTTTTTCTGTTTGTTTCTCGCTATCGTTCAAAACTTCACTTTGTTCATCTTTTGGCGCACTTAAATCATCAGGCTGACCGCCCGATTTACTATGTCTTTGCTCGAACATTTTTCTTATATGCTCTGGCATCTCTTTTTTTGAATTGTTTATATTATTTTCCATGTGCACCTTTATTAGTTTATTCAATTTATTATAAAATACAAGCATAAAAGTGTCAAATAAATACAATAAACAATTCACTATACACCCGCAAAAATTATTAAAAAAATAAAATTAAAAATATTTATCATTGACAAAATTCGGCAATTTTCTTATACTTTTTGTGAGGTATAAAAATGAGAAAATTTTTTAGTGATTTTAAAAAGTTTATAACGCGTGGCAACGTGGTTGACATGGCAATAGGTGTAATTGTTGCAAGCGCCTTCACCGCCATTGTCACAGCACTGACAAACGGCATAATCATGCCTTTTATTAACTATCTGCTCTCGCTTGGTGGCACAGGACTTGACAGTGCTTACACATTTTTGGTTAAAGCGTTTGATGAAAGTGGCAATGTCGACCTTGCAAACAGTATTTACATTGACTGGGGTGCTTTCATAACTGCAATTATTAACTTCATTCTTGTCGCTTTTGTCTTGTTTTGTATTCTTAGAATATTTATGCGTTCAAAAGGATTTTTGCAAAGACAAATTGGCGAACTTCCAACACATGATGAAAGAAAACAATTAAAGCAAATGGGCGTAAATATGAAAAATAGACATGAAGTCATCGCAAAAACCGCTGAACTTCGTGACGAAAAAAAGAAAGCCGAAGAAGAGAAAAAACGTCTTGAACATAAGCCAACAACGGAGGAACTTTTGACAGACATCAAAACACTTCTTGAAAAGCAACAAAAGACTGATAAATCTGAGTAACTTGCAACTACAAAAAACTGCTATAAAATTTGAGCAGTTTTTTTATGCCTAAATATGTTTCTCATATTTTTTTAATGTCAATAATATATTACTTACACTAGGAGAGAATATGGTGAAAGAAAATATATTAAGACTTGTCAACAGAAATGACCTTACTATAACAGGAGTTGAAAAAGTGATATCTTTTTCCCCTAGCGAAGTAAATTTGCTTGCGCTTGACTGTGAGATGAAAATAGTAGGACATGACCTTCAAACAGTCAAACTTGATGAAGAAAATGGTGACCTTGTCATAAGTGGTCTTATTGACAGCATTAAGTGGAGTGCAAAAAAAGAAAAACAAAGTTTGATTAAAAGAATATTCAAATGATACTTTTTGAAACGCTCAGTCAGCCAATTATAATTTTGTATGTTGCACTATCGGGATTTTTATCTGGGCTTTTGTTTGACATCGCCTACATAATAACTTTTTTGTGTAATCAGAACAAAATTGTGAAAAATATACTTGAATTTTTTGCAACAATTGGCTCATTTATCATCTTGTTTATTGTCAACCAAATATTTTTATATGGACAATTTAGACTTTATGTATTGTTGTTTTTTATAGTTTTTTTAATACTCGAACAATACACACTAGGAAAACTTATTGCCAAAACTAGAAATTGGTGCTATATTAGTTTTAGAAAGATTACACAAAGGATATTAAAATTATGCAAGAGAAAAAGAAATTCAAAACCGCACTAATTTCAATGGCAATCATCGCCTGCTGTTTTTTGCTTGTTGGAATTATTCAAACTTTTGTGTTAAATTCAAAAAAAAGTGCCCTTTCTGACATTGAAAAACAAAATCAAGAACTGGCACTGACGCAAGAACAACTTAAACAAATTCACGACTATATGTGTTCAAGAACTGATGAACATGATGAAAATGACTGTCTGATAAGCAATGACTATATAAACAAGTATTATGAATACATAAAATCAGACTCCGATGGCAACTACTATGGCGAAGATGGTGATATCATTATTCAATAATCTTATCGCATTGGACAAACAAATCTTACTTTCTGTAAACAAATAAAATCACAAGTGTTACATGAACTTGTGATTTTTTGAATAGTATTATTTTTTTATGGATATAATAGTTTTGAAAAAAAATTTTAAAAAAATTTTAAAAAATTAGCACTTTATAGTTGACATTGCTAGCAAGCAGAGTTATAATATGCTTGCATTTAAAGATGCAGGAGGTAATGATTATGAAAGATTTAATTTCAAGAAACAATAATGATTTTGATTTGTGGGGTCCACTAGGTGACCTTTTGGATTTACCACCACATATGAGACACAATAGAGAATTAGGCAATCTTATGAGAACTGATATCAAGGAAAAAGACGATGCTTATGAACTCGAAGTTGACCTTCCTGGATTTAAAAAAGAAGATATTTCACTTGATATCAACAACGGTTATTTGACAATTTCTGCTCACAAACATGATGAACATGAAGAGCATGAAAAACATCACTACATCAGAAAAGAAAGATACTTTGGCAGTGCTCAAAGAAGTTTCTATGTTGGTGATGTCAAAGAAGAAAACATCAACGCTAAACTTGAGAATGGCACTCTCTCAATTACCATTCCAAAAGAAAAGCCTGTTGAAACCAAAAAGCGTATCGAAATCAAATAACTTAGGCGAAAAAACACATCTTGGCAAACACCAAGATGTGTTTTTTATGTCAACATTTTGCATGCGTCTAAAATATCTTCCCTTTTAGCAAAGGCAGACAATCTTATGTAACCTTCCCCACCCACACCAAAACCACTACCCGGCACACAAACAATACCATAAGTTGACAATAAAAAGTCAAAATATTGCCAAGACGTCATATCTAATGGTATTTTAATCCAAACATATGGCGAGTTGTTACTTGGCAAAATTTCAAAATTTGAATTTGACAAATGTTGCCTTAATATTTTTGCGTTTTGTTTGTAATATTCAATATTGTTTTTACAAATTTCTTTCCCCTCATCAGACAGCACATACTCTGCACCTTTTTGAATGTGATATGGCACACCATTGAAAAATGTACATTGATGTCTTCGCCACATGCTATTTAAACTCACATCTTGCCGTGTTAAACTTTTTGGAACAACTGTGTATCCGCACCTAAGGTTAGTAAATCCAGCACATTTTGAAAAACTCGCAATTTCAATCGCACATGACTTGGCTCCGTCTACTTCAAAAATCGACTTAGGGCTATTGTCTTCAATAAAGCACTGATAGGCGTTGTCAAAAAGTATTATAGACTTAGTCAAATTTGCAAACTCAACCCATTTTTCAATTTCATCATGCGAAAGAGTTGCCCCTGTTGGATTGTTAGGCGAACAAATATATATCAAATAACTTTTATCTGTACTTAAACTACTTGGCGACATTTTATAGTCGTTGCTTTTGTTAAGTGGTAGCAAAATAACATCATTGCCACAAAGTACATTGCTATCATAATATGCGGGATAAGTTGGATCAGCAATTACGGCAGTGACGTCTTTGAACAAATTCAATATATTTGTCACGTCACAACCAGCGCCATTACTTATAAAAATTTCATCAATAGATATTTTTATTCCCATTTGTGCATATGTGCAAACTATGGCGTTTTTCAAAAAATCGTATCCTGTTTCAGGTGGATAACCTTTAAAAGTGTTTATATGTGTCTGCTCTTTTAGTGCCCTTTCCATAACATCAACGAGTTTTGTATCAAGCGGAAGAGTAACATCGCCAATACCTAGGTTGTATATTTTTTGATTCAAGCGGTCTTTTTTGAAATGTTCAACTTTATCAGCAATTTCTGAAAATAAATAATTTTTATTTGCAAAATAACACTCGTTAATTTTCATAGTAAACTCCATCAAATACATATTCACACTCGCCACTCATAACAATGTTGTTGTCAGTTATTGCTACGGCAAGTTTGCCACCTTTTTGACAAACGACTACCTTTGAATTTGTCAAATTGATGTAGTGGCTCACAAATGCACTTGCACATGCACCACTTCCGCACGCCATCGTGAATCCACTTCCCCTTTCGTACACAATAAGGTCAATGACGTCATTTTTAACACATGCAATATCGACATTGATATTTCCAGAAAAACATTCAAGATTTTGGATTTGCTCACAAAAGTCTTTGGTATTAAAATTCAAATTCTTAACAAAAGTAACGCAATGTAAATTTCCAACATCGACTATATAAAGTTTGTATTTTTGCCCTTTATATGCAAGTATTTTTGTTTCAATTAGTTTTGCTTCACCTAAATTCACACTCACAGTTGCATGGTCTTGCTCATTTTCGACAACTTGACAATAAAGCGTTTTTTCACTGCTTTTTATCGTTATGTTGTTTTTTTCAAGTTTTTTGGACATATAAAAGGCAACGCATCTTGCTGCGTTTCCACAGAGATTTGCCTCGCTTGCATCACTATTGTATATCTTCATCTTAACATCGGCACTTTTTGTTGGACAAAGCACAATCACACCATCACCACCAACACCATAGTGTCTATCACATATTTTTTTTATTATTTTTTTTGTGACATGCTTATTAGGTTTGACTATGTTATCAATAAAAATATAGTCATTGCCTATTCCGTTCATTTTAAAAAATTTAATCATAATATCTATATATTAAAAATATTTTAAAATGTTAAAATATGCTATTGACTATTTTCTTTGTGTAAGATAAAATCACTTCTGGTGAAATTATGTTTAACATCAATAATAAGTATTTAAAACACACAGTCAATATCTTTTTTATCTTTCTTGGAACTTTTGTTATGGGTGCTGGATTCAATATTTTCTACGCTCCCAAAAATATTCTCCTTGGCGGTTTTGGTGGTTTGTCTACAATAATATCTGACCTATTGGCTTTGGTTGGTATAAACATACCAATGTCAATTATTTATCTTCTTTTGAATGTCGTTTTGTACATATTCGCCGTCAAAATCCTTGGAAAAACATTCGCAATTTATGCCATAATTGGCATACTATCATACTCACTGGCCTTGGAATTTTGCACATTCCCTGCAGTAAGTGACGACAGTTTACTTTGTAGTATATACGGCGGATTTGCAACAGGACTTGGTGTTGGCGTCATAATAAGGTGCGGTGCAACAACTGGCGGTGGAGATATGCTTGGATGTGTCATCAACCACAAAAATCCAAAAATATCTGTAGGCTGGGTTACTATCGTTGTCAACTGTATTGTCATATGCATATCGCTCATAATTTACGGACTCAACTTGTCACTGTATTCAATAATAGGAATATTTATAGCAGGCAGGACAAGTGACTTAATTATAGAAGGTCCAAAATCTGTAAAAGCTTTTTATATCATCTCTCCAAAATCCGATGAAATATCCCAAAAACTATTGACAGAACTTCATCGTGGCGTTACAACACTTGAAGCAAATGGAATGTATAGTCACAGGCATACGCAAATGATATTGTGCCTTGTCAGTTCATTCCAAATATCAAAACTTAAGCAAATAGTTTATGATATTGACTCCTCCGCCTTTTTGTTCTCAGTTTCAGTCAAAGAAGCAATGGGCAAAGGTTTCCATAAACTTGAAAAACACAAGTCAATTCTCATTCACAAAAAGCAAAAACAAAATATGGCAACAAATGTTTCTGAAAACACTTTCACCACCACTCCAACAGACAAATCACAAATAGAAAAAACTAATCAAAAAGTTGATGGCGAAGAATAAAAAATAAAAATAAAAATAAAAATAAAAAATAAACACTTTGAAACTATCAATAAAAAAGGAACTCTAAAACTTAGTAGTTCCTTTTTTATATCGGTTTTAAAATTAACAAAACAATGCTTTTTATTTTACAGTTTCTTGTTTTTTAACAGGCACAGCACAATCCACAAGCATGACAACATCATGTGGATTTTTCCTAAGCACATCTTCAAAAGTGCTTGGATAGTCCATTTCAATTTCAAATTTTTCAGCATATGTGCAATATACCTTTAAACTTTCCTTTGCAAACAAATATGCATCTTCAATAGTGTCACCATCAATAGTGATACCAAGGTCAGGAAAAAATGCAATAAACTTATCGTCCTCTTTATAAAATATTGCAGGGAACAAAAACTGCTTCATCGAAATCTCCTATCTGCACAAAAGTAGTATATGAATATCATATCATAATTATTGATATAATCAAAATATTTTAAAGCAAAAATAAAAAAAGTTCAGACATACTCTATCTGAACTTTATATTATTATAATTCACAACCATTTTCAAAATCTTTATTTTTTTGTACAGGACGGTAATCAAAAGATTTTGAAATTTTGTTAGCCTGTGTCTTTTCCCCATGAGCATAAAAAAGCGTATCCATTTCTTTGGCAGGTACTGTGACTTCACGCTTTAAACTTAGGCTTGAATCAAACTCTCTTTTTTTGCTTATTTTATTCATAATTCCTCCGAGCAATTTCTTATTTCGTTAGTATAGTAACACACTTTTGAAACTTTGTCCATACCTAAATTTAAAATTTTTTATTTATTTATAAACTTTTTTTATTTTTTAATTTTGTTGATTTTTTTTGTGGTGATTTTTTTGAAGCCACAACCGATTGCTTTAAGGCATCCATAAGGTTTATTACATTTTTTGGAGTGATTATTTTGCTTGGTTTAAGTTGTTCACCTTTTATTTTTTTATTAATTGCTAAAATTAGTTTTTGTTTAAATTCATCTTTATACTCTTTTGCATCAAAATGTTCTGTCATGTTTTCAATTATCTGTTTTGCAAGGTCAATCTCTTGTTTTGTCACACTTATGTCGTTAATAACTTTGGGAACACTTTGTATTTCATCAAAAAAGTGCAATGTGTAAAGAATTAAATTTCCGTTTTGTTCCCTTATCGCTACCAGTTGCTCACTGTTTGAAAAAACAGTTTTTGCTATCGCAACTTTGTTCTCTTGTTTCATGGCTTTTTTAAGCACCACAAATGCCTTTTCAGCGCTTGTTGGTATGACATAATATGCCTTGTCAAAATATATTGGATCAATTTCTGACAAGTTTACAAATTTGTCTATTGAAATAGTCTTTTCTTTTTTTGATTTTATATCGTCAATCTCTTTTTGAGTCAATGTTACATACTTCCCTTTTTGATACTCATATCCTTTGACAATATCTTCATTTTTTATATCTTTTGGACAATCTTTACAAGTCTTTTTGTACTTTATCCTCTGATTATTTTTTTTGTATAAAAGATTAAAGCCTATGTCGTTTGACTTGGCGCACAAGTAAAGTTCAATGGGAATATAAACAACTCCGAATTCAACAGCAGTTTTGTAGCTTCTCATACTCTTATTATGCTATCTATAATACAAAACTATTCTTTTTTGTTATTAATTTATCTCCCATTCCATATCACGATAAACAATATATTTACCGTCATAAAGTTCTTCGTATCTCGTTGCGTTTTCAATTTTTGTGACTGTGCTATTCAATTCATATTGTCCAGAGGAGTTTTTTTGAAGAACATATTTATAAACATTAGCACCTCTATTTAAGTAGACATTTATTGAACCATCTGTTTGATAAAACGCCGTCACATTTCCGCCATCAGCAATTTCAACAATATATGAAGATGTTTCTTGTGGAATAAAAATATTTTTCATTGAAGTAATATCATATACAATTACACCTCTAAAATCTGAAGGAGAGCCAATTTTATTATTGTTATCTCTAACAACAGCACCCATACGATAATTTGATGAATACAAGAAATTATTATTAATTGATATAAAAAACTCGTTGTTTGTTCCACCACCAACAAATCCAACTAGTCCGTTATAGTCAACAACAAACATAACATTACCATCGGGCGTAGTCGCACTAGTTGGAGGTTTGCCTATACCACCACAAATATACTCAGCACAAGTTGTGTTTAATGCATCCCAATCATAATCAATGCTCCATTCATTGCTTTGATACTTAAGTATTTTTACTTTGTGTTCTTTTTTTGCTTCAATTCCCGCTATTTTAAACTGCGACTCGTAGTTTTCATCAAACTGAACAACTCCATTAACAACTTTGGTATTTGGAACAAGTGCCTCATAGGCAATTGGACATGGCAAATCTGCATACTCAATTTTGGTCATACTTGATTCGTTTGTATTTAAACTATTTTTAGGCTGTATGGCATAATAAAGGTTATTATCTGTTTTATCTTTTTTCAAAATATAATAATTATCATTAAAGCATCTTATTGTGATTGGTAAATCTTTATTTAAAATTTGTACATTTACGCCTTCAACACTAAGAGTGTAACTTTTATATCTCTGTAAACTCCCAAGTAATGAGTACACAGAAAAATAATTGTATGCTTTTGTTGCAATGAAACTATATGAACCATAAAAAGTAAAATCTGTTGGACTATAATTTAAGTTGATGTCTTTTACTTTGTCTTCATTTAGATAAAAACGTATATATCTAGTTGCACTTGCTGTGCCTGCGGTAAGTACAGCACCGTTTAATTCAAAAGACAATATCACCCTTGTATTTGGTTTGCATTTAAACTGACATTTCGGTGTTGAAAATCCACTGCTGTCAGGTTGATGTACTAACGCCCAAGCACTATCTTTTTGCCAAGAATCATATGAGGCTGCTGTTTCGTTGTCGCTACTTTCTCCCCCTGTTTGTCCGCCCGAGCCACTACTTGATGCATTTTCAAGTGTGGTTATGCGTGAACTAAGCGCACTATCAGCATCTTCAAGATCGCTTATTGACGATGAAAGACTTGATATACTTGAATTTATTGTTGTTATGTCATCTTCAATATCTTCAATATCTTGAGATACACCTGACATGCTTGAAAGTGTTGAATTTATTGAAGCAATATCGTCTTGCAAATTTTCCATATCAGCACTCACTTCGTTCAACTGTGAAAGTGTTGTATTTATTTCATTAACATCACTTTTAAGGTTTGAAATATCTGTTGAAACATTTGAAAGTCCGGATATTGTACTATTGATTGTAGCAACAGCGCTTTCCAAATCCGAAATGTCTTGTGTAACGCTTCCAAGAGTGGCAAGCGTACTGTTTATTGTGCTGATATCCCCTTTTAAATCTTCAACATCAGCACTAACACCTTCTAGTGAGTCAAGAGTTGAAGATAAAGAATTAATTTGAGTTTGTATACTTTCAACAGTTTGGGCAATTTGCTCATAGTCAGCAATATGCAAATCATATGCATCAGTGTGTGTTTTGTAATCTTCAAGGTGCTTGTTTAATTGTTCTTGATATGTTGTAAAAAGTGATTGAATATTTTCAAGACAAGTTTTTAGCCCTGTCATATAGCCCTGAGTTGTAACTTGATTTGAAAGTGCTTTTATTCTTTTTTCAAGTTCATCAATTTGTGTTTTTAATTGGGCAAGTGTTGTTTCCATAATAACTCCTTTTCACCCAATTTTAGATGACAAAAACTTGCCTTTCAAACATTTGTGACAAAAATCTATAATAAAAAATAAAAAAAAGCGATTAGAAAATCGCCTTACCTTTAGTTTTAGTCTTAACAATAGATTATTCATTGCTAGTGCTAATAAAATTATTTTATCACTTTTTCAATTTCGCCACCGCCAAGACATGTTTCGCCGTCATATAAAACAACATATTGACCAGGGGTGACTGCACGCTGACGCTCATAAAAAGTCACTTCAATATGCTCATCAACAATCTTAACATGGACCTTTTGATCAGGCTGACGATATCTAAACTTTGCATAGCAGTCAAATTCATCATCTTTTGGACGATGTGGTATGAAATTAAATTTGCCACTCACAAGTCCACTTGAAAAAAGCTCTTCGCCTTCACCTTGCGACACATAGAGTATGTTGTTTTTAACATCTTTGTCAACAACGAACCATCTTTCACCATTTCCGTCACTTTTTCCACCAATTCCAAGTCCTCGCCTTTGTCCAAGAGTGTAATACATAACTCCCTCATGTTTGCCGACAACTTTTCCGTCAAGCGTTTTCATATCACCAGGCTTTGCTGGCAAAAAGTTTTTTAGAAACTTTCTGAAATTTCGCTCACCGATAAAACAAATTCCTGTGCTATCTTTTTTGTGAGCGTTGCTAAAATCAAGTTTTTCAGCAATTTCACGCACTTTTGGTTTGTCTATGTCTGCAAGTGGAAACAAGACATATTTTAACTGGTCTTGACTGAGTTGGTTCAAAAAGTATGATTGGTCTTTATTTTTATCATGTGCTTTTAGTAAATAATACTCACCATCTTTCTCTTCTTTTTTAGCGTAGTGTCCTGTTGCAATGTAGTCTGCACCTATCTTTTTTGCAAAGTCCAAAAAAGGTCCAAACTTCACTTCACGATTGCAGAGCACATCTGGATTTGGAGTATTGCCCTTTTTATACTGCTCCAAAAAATAAGTAAAAACTTTGTCATAGTACTGTTTTGAGTAGTTGACAGTGTAATATGGTATGCCAATTGCACTGCACACACGCTTGACATCTTCATAGTCCAATTTTGAAGTGCAAACGCCGTCTTCATCATCTTCTTCCCAGTTTACCATAAAAAGTCCAATTACATTATATCCTTGTTGTTTCAAAAGGTATGCACTCACTGCCGAGTCAACACCACCACTTATACCAACAACAACAGTTTTCATTTTTCCTCCAAAAGTTCAATCGAAACAGGCACTTTGAATTTTTTTATGCAAATATTGACTATATCAAAAATCCACATAATACCCAAAGCACCAACAATTAAATAAATAAATGTTCCTATGCTTGTAGGCATTATGTTATTTATGCTAAGGATAGCCCCAACAACAAACACCACTCCAAAACACAGCATGACAATTGCTTTTTTTAGACGTCCAACATAAAAACAATGTCCGCCAAAAAGCCCCCAAAAAATACACATAAGAAGAACTTTGTAGCGTTTTAGATCGCTTGGCATTTCGGTAGTATAAACAACTTTATTTTTTTTGCCCATGCGTAGCATCTTTTTTCCAGCACTGTTTGTTGCCCATTTCAACCTTTCAAAAATAAGCCCACAATATGAGCATTTGACTGCAGTTTTTGGTGCTTTTTCGCCACATCGTGGACATTTTTTGTAATCAAACATATCAATCTCTTTCTTCTGTTATGCAATAAATTCTTTTTGTTTTGTCAGTGACTTTTATTTTGTCGGATATTTCAACATTAGGTATAATGTATACTTCATTTTCATCACATAATAATGGCAAATATTCACGAAGTCTTGCAGGTATCTTTTTATCAATCAAATAACTTTTAAGTTTTTTTGTTCCCCCACCAAATTTTTCAAATATATCACCACTATGTCTAAAACGCCACTTAGCAGTTTTAGGAACTTTATCAGCATCATAATAGAGTTTTCCATCACTATTGCACTTGTCAACTTTTTTTGTTATAAGTTTTCCATAGTTGGGTACACATATTGTACCAAGCTTGTGTTTTTCTTCAAAAACAACTTCTTTTTTCTGCTTATTTGTCAAAGTGATGTAATCATATTCCTTATGCACGCTAACTTTAAGTGGCAAATCAATTTTTTTGCCATTTTCAGCACTATTAGCAAATGTAATTATCATGTCTATGTGCTTGCTTTCAATGTCTTTGTTGACACCAATATAGCCAAGTGCACGAGTTATCATTCTTGAAACTATTGGCGTTGGATAAACAAAGTATGTGAGTGGAATCTTAACTTCTTTTTCTTTAATAATGAAGGCATCAGTCGGAACTTGCGAGTTTATGTACTCATCGTCACGACTAGCAAGGTCTGCAAAGTTAAGTATTGACTGAATGGCGTTTGGCCAGCGTTTTTCAATTAATGGCATAATCACATTTCTTATGTAATTTCTATTGTATTCATTTTCCTGATTGCTTTCATCTTCGCGATATTCAATATCGTTGTCAAGAACATATTTCCAAATTGACTTTTCATCAGTTTTAAGCATTGGCCTAATAAAAACATTGTCACGAACAAGTCCCATACCTTTAAGTCCACTAATTCCACTTCCACGAAACAAGTGCATAAGTACAGTTTCGGCTTGGTCACTTTGATGATGAGCAAGTGCAATTTTATCAACTGTTCCACGACTTATAAGTGAATTGAAAACTCCAAATCTTGCCTCCCTCCCTGCACTTTCAAGAGAAAGAGATTTTTCTTTTGCAAGTGCTGGCACATCAATTTTAAATTTGTAAGCACGTATTCTGTTTTTTTTGCAATAATCCATTACAAACATTGCATCAAGCGCACTATTTTCGCGAATACAATGGTCAACAGTAATAGCCACAACTTCAAAGCCCATTTCATGTGAAATTGAATTAAGGTAGTGTAAAAGTGCCATGCTGTCTTTGCCACCACTAACACCGACACCAACAACATCTCCCTCTTTTATTAGTCCATATTTTAAAATAAGATTTTTAATATTTTCCATAATTTTTCCTCACAACAAATATACAACAAATTGTGTTATTTTTCAATACTAAGCGTCCACTATTTAGTGAAAATATGCGAAATGTTTTGAAATTTTTATATTTTTTTGTGTTTTTTTGCGTTTTATTACCGAATTTTAATAATACTTAAATATAATTGCCATAACCAAAATACCAAGGCAAATCATAATAACAGTAAATGACCAAATAAATCTCTTCATGATTATATAGTATATCATCATAAAAATTAAGTCAATTTAATTGCATAATTACATATTGCAAAATAGACACAACTGTGTTATTATTACTACGAAGGTATAAATATGAAAATAGATAAATGTTTTACAGAATCAGAAAAAGAAGTAATTCGATTGGTAACAGGTCCAAGCTCTAAAAAATATAATTCAAGACTTTTGAAAGATGGTGGTTTGATATTTAAGACAAAAAAAAGTAAATTGCCTTTTTTAAAAGATAAAATTGAACCTATTTTTATATCAAAAGAATTTGTCGATCAAGTCCTTAGTAGACGTCACCTATATGGCATATATTCAAAACTACAAGCATATAAAGAAAAAACAAGTGATGTAACACAGTTAAAACTTTGTGATATGTACATGCAACTAATTGACAAAGTTCAAAATACATGTAGCAGCCTTAAAGACGATGATAAAATAAATGAATTTTTGCAATTCTTATCAAATAAGTGTTCACATTTTACTCTCGATTTCGATATTGAAGAGCCAGGATTCATCAATTGTCTACTTTTACAAACAACTATGGTTATATCTAAAATAGAACTTCCATCTAAAGAAGATATGTCATATATGAAAAAATATGACAACTACATGTCAAATCTTTTATCCCAAAAACAAGATGATATGTCACTATAAAAAGCGACTTTTACTCTATTGTTTTGAACCTAATATAAAAAGGAACTTTACTTTTACTGCAAAGTTCCTTTTATTTTTCTGTTGCTTTCAAAAAAGATTTTATCTTTAAGCAGTTTTTTATTCACAAAGTGCAATATTTACATTATAAAGATTTATTACACTTTGATCAATAAATGAAAGTATTTTACTAGCATATGCGAACTTTTGTGCGTCATCTTTTGCATAGACGCTTGGATTAAAGTTGCAATTTGCAAATTGTTTAAAATCTACGTTTTCTAAGCTTTTATAAAACAATTCACAATCATCTTGATAATAATTATATATTGTCAAAAACTGTTGCAACTCTTCCACTGTTGCAGTTTGATTTGCATCATCACCTGCTATTTGAATTTTTGAATAATCGCTAAGTGTGGTAAAAAACTTATCGTTTTTAAGTGGTACATAACTTCCATCAAAGGCATTCAAATATTCAATTGCAGGAGTGATTGTTGCAACAACACTTTTAAGATTTGCTAAATTTTTTTGATTTCTAAGTTCTGTTTCAGAAAGTTCAATATATTCGCCATTTTCATTTACAAATGAAGAATATGAAGTAAATATATAATTTTCACAAATTGATATAAACATATTGTCAAGGTTGACAATTTCAAGACACAAATCTATAAGTGAGCGCTTGTAGTCTTTGAGAACTTGCAAAGAAGTTATGTCAAAGGGATTTTGAATATTTACCTGGATATCAAATTTATGCAATGATGTTTTAAATTGTTCCAACTGATCAAGTGTCACATCTATTTGTTCTTCAAAGTCCAGATAGGCATTTTGTGCATCTATTGTCAAATTATCCTGATTAGGCGAAACACTTAATGTCGAACTAAAAGATTGCAAAAAATGAAATGAAGAAATAAATATGGAATCATAAACAGTTTCAAGTTCTGTATAGAGTTTGGAATTTTCATTTGAAAGTGTACCGTTTTTTATGTCAGCCAAAATATCACTTACCCTGTCTTCATATGTCACGCCATTTTGATAATCAGAATTTAAACAAACTGATTGGACGAAATCACTAAACTTTTTACTTGTTTGCATATAAAAGTTTGGATCTACCTCTTCGCCACAACCGACAAAAAATGTCGCCACTGATAATATCAAAACAAAGGCTAGTATAATGTTTTTAATTTTTCGCATATCTCACCCCTTATACAAAATAAAAATTGTTTTTTAGTGCATAAGCACTTGTATTTTGTTCACCCTGCAAAGATGCAATATACTCATCAAAGGTATTTTTTGCAAGATTATCAATTATGTCATTAAAACTAAGTACATCAAAATTTGATAAAAGTTCATCATAATATGCTGTGTTTTCAAAATATGTCGCATCGTCTAGCACAAGTGAATTTTCAAAATCAACAACATGACTAGTTGCCTGAGTTAGTGCATTTTTTTCAATATCAGAATTTACATAATTGTCGCAAATTTTTTCTGCCCAATACATCAAAGACTTTAAATTTGCCTTTGAAAGCGGATTGACTGTGAACGTATCAATTAAATAATTGTCAAACACATCAGAAATTAGTTTGAAATAACTAGTTAAATTGAGTGAAAAAGTGGTGTAATAGTCATAATAATTAACAATATAGTTGAAAGTTGCATCATCATTGGGATATATTTCAACGGCGGAGTTTGTTAAATATTGATCTATGTAGGCTTTGCAATCTTCAATATTTTGTGAAAGTTCATCACGTTTTTTGCTGATATTTTTTTGAAGTTCAAGCATATTATTATCTTTATCTTCTGTAAAAAGTAAATTTTCAAGCAAAAACTGCTTTTGTTGTAAAATAATTGAATTTATGGTGTTTATATCATAAAAACTTTGTTTAATAGTGCCATAACTTTCACTGCTGGCATCTGTCAATGTGTTAATTATTTGATAAATGTTTTCATTTTGTTCAACAACATAGTTAAAATCTTCATTATTGACAAGTGAATAAGTGTCATCATATGGTGCGTTCAAATCCACTTTTGGTCTAAACAAAAATATAAAACCAACAACAATGGCAATGATTACCAAAATAGATAAAGTAATCAATATGAATTTCTTATTAAAAAATCCTGACTTTGACATCGGTTCTCTCCTTATGCATATATTATCACAAATTTATAACAAAATCAACATTGTTTTTTAAAACAAAAAAGGCAAATGATTTCTTAATCATTTGCCTTAATTTTTGTTATCTACGTCCACGTTTTCTTTTTTTATCTTTTTTACTATCTTGTGGATTTTCGCCGTCTTCACTTGATTTGTCTGCCTCACCGCTAGATAAATCACTCTCAGTTTGTGTTAAGTCTTGATTTTTTACACTCTCAGTTTCTGTCATTCCTTGTTGTTCCATATTTTGTGATGTTTCAACTGGCGATTCAACTTCTGGTTGTGCTTCTTTTTGACTTTCATCTTCTGTCTGAGTAGGTGTTGTATCTTTTGCTA
Organism: uncultured Clostridia bacterium; assembly: GCA_944384405.1. Lineage (GTDB taxonomy): Bacteria > Bacillota > Clostridia > Christensenellales > UBA1242 > UBA5893. Next base: position 14,480 of record CALWTH010000040.1, on the reverse strand, counting down.
AATCATCGGCAGTTTGCTCAGGCTGCTCTGTAGACTTTTGAGCATCTATTGTTGGCTCTGTTTGTTCAACATGTTGTTCTGTTGGCTCTGCAACAGTTTCTGGCATTGCTTCGGCTTTTAAATCAGCCTGAGTTTCAGCCAAGTTTTCACTTTCTTTTGGTTCAACACTTGCCTGATTATCTTGTGCGGCTTTTTCATGCTGCTCTTTTATCTGTTGCAATGTTTCACCAAGTTGTCTGTTGAGTTCATTTTGTTGCTCCATCAAACGATTGCTTTCTTCAATTATTTGATTGCTTATTGCAGTGAGTTCATCTTGATTTTTTCTTGGCCTACCGCGTTTACCTGTTGTGGTCTTTGGCGTAGTGGTTGCTGAAGTTGTCTTTCTTGGTCTACCACGCTTACCCTGCGTTGACTTCTTTGGTGTGGCAGTGGTTGACTTTCTTGGTCTACCACGTTTACCAGTTGAAGTCTTTGTTGCAGTGGTGGTTGAAGTTGACTTTCTTGGTCTACCACGCTTTTTGGTTGGTTGACTTGATTCAACTTCTTCCGTAGTTTTCCTTGGCCTACCACGTTTACCTGTTGTGACTTTTGTGGTTGGCTTTGATGTTGTGGTTTTTCTTGGTCTACCACGTTTTTTAGGGGTTTTATTTTCTTCGGTTTCGGTTGGTGTTTTGCGTGGTCTACCACGTTTTGCTTTTGGCTTTTGCTCAGATTGCTCTGTCATCATTACATTATCATCTGATTTTGCCTCTGCCTCAGTAGGTTTGGTTTCCACATCAGTTTGTGGTTCTGCACCCTTTTCCTCTGCCTTTGGTTCACTAACTAGTTTCAATTCGTCTTGTGACTGCTCGGAAGTTGTTTGCTCTGGCTCTTTGTTGCTTTCTTCAACTTGTTCAACTACTGGTTCTTCTGACTTCGCTGGACTTTCATCTTGCTCAGTCTTAGTCTCACTTGGCTCTGCTTTTGGCTCAGTTTGTTCTTCCTCTGCTTGTTCTAATGTATTTGATTGTTGTGGTTCTTCTTGTTCTTTTTGACTTTCTTTTGGCAACTCGGCTTGTGATTGTTCTGGTTTTCCCTCTTCTTTTTCGACCTCTTCGACTTTAGTTTCGGAAGGCTTTTCTTCTTCCTTAACTTCTTCAACTGGGGCTACTGGCTCTTGCTCTTGATTTTCTTGCTCTGGAGCTTTCTCAACAAGATTGCCGTTTTGGTCATAAACATTTCCGTCAAGCGCATGATAAAGCCCTTTATTATCATAATAAGTGCCGTCTTCATACCAGAAATATCCATTCTCATCATAAATACCTTGTGGCTGTTCTTCTTCTGGTTGCTCCTGTGATTGTTGCTCTTCATCTTGTTCTTGACTTTCTTGATTTTCATCAACAGTCACGCTGTCAATATCCATTTGGTCTTCTAGTGGCTTGTTCTCATCTTCAGGTTTTGTTTCTTCTGTTTGGGCATCAGGTTGTTCCACTTCCTGCTCTACTTGTTCACCTTCAACTTCTGCCTCTTGCTTTTGTGCCTCACTTTCAACTGTTTGTTCTTCTTGTTCAATTTGAGGATTTTGCTCTTCTTCCTTATGAATAAGTTGTCTTAAATCATCAATGACGCCATCTTTAATTGCGTTGATTTCTTTTTCTTTTTCAAGTTCTTTAACTGCTTCCTCTTTTTCAGATGCAAGTTGGTCAACTTCTTCTTTATGCTTGGTTTGAACGTCATTTAAAATTGCTTTGTATACTTTTGTTGAGAATGTGTCATATTCACTCATCATAGCAGTAGTGACATATTGCTTCTTCTCTTCAAGTTCTGCTCTTAATTTTTCTATCTGCTCTTTAAGTGTCGCGGTTTCTTGGTCATAGCGAACTGTTGCATCATCTTGGTCTTTTTCAAGTTGCTCTTGTTTTTTGATTTCATCTTGCTGTTGCTTTCTTATGTAATTGACTTCAATACGGTTTGTTGACTCTTCTTGTTGTTGACGAAGTCTTTCAATATTTTCTTTACTTGCTTGAAGTTTTCTTTGATAGTCTTTTGAAGTATTTTCGTAATTTCTTTTTAATGAATCAATTTCACTTTCAAGTTGCTGAACTTGAGATAATATTCTTTGTCTTGTGTTAAGGAATATTTCAGATTCTTTCATAGCCCTATCCAAGATGAGAGAGCCATCAATTCCTGCATTTTCAAAATTATATTGTTCATGTTCAACAGCGTTTTGACGAGCACGTTCAAGTTCCTCTGCTTCTTGTCTTGCACGCTTTTCAAGATATTCGTTAAGTACAGGTATTCCACCACGAATTTCTTTGCGTGTGAACAAAATTTCAAAATCAACATATTTAGGTATTGTTGTAGATGCTTTATCCACGTATCTATCAAAAATATGTAAATTTTGGTAAAGGCTAGACAAATTAAAGTTTTGTGACGCACGAAGCAGTATGACAAAAATAACAGATATTAATAGCACTGCAAGTGGTGCAATTAATGATGTTGTTATTGAACTTACGGTCAGTGTGCCATTGAAACTAATGAAAGTCAAAAGGAATGACAAAAGCATGGTGACCGCTGATATTCCAAGGAAATTCTTGATGTTTGAACCATAACCACTTGTGTGAAGTGGTTTTTCAATAAGATTGTACATACTAAGATAGTGGCTTGGCTCATGTTCGCGATATAGCATATATTGTTGCCAATGGTATCTTAATAGTCTTGGTGTCTTTTTGATAAGACTATTGAATTCCACCAAATTTGACTCATCAATTTGTTGGTGAGAATAAAGCCACCTGTTTAATTTTTCGAGTGACCTTTCAAGTCTACCTTCATATGCAAAGCGTGACTTGAGCATAAAAATAATCATCATGAGCGCAGTAAATCCAAGTGCAATATAAAAAATAATGTCAACACTCAGATTGTCTTGTATTACTCTATACAAGAAGTTTGTTACGTTATCAATGACACTTAAAAGCATGATATACTTCCCCTTTTTTTACATTTTTCGAGTGTAGTATATCACATTAAGTTTTTTTTAACTAATATTTTTTAATATTTTTTTTGATTTTTTTATTATTTTTTTAAATTATTTTTTTTATATTTAATTTCATATAAAAATTGAACATTATTTATGTGGAATAACTTCAATAAGTTTTGCAAACTTTAAACTTAAAATATACACCTTTTTTACATGACAAAAAAGTCCTTTTTCAATCGCTAATTTATAAAGATATAGTTGTTTGTTGTAAGTACTTATGAGACTTTCGGGCGTTTTTGATGAGAATTTATAATCAATTAAAATGGCATCGTCTTTGTCTTTTACAACAAGGTCGCAAACTCCTTGAATAAGCACTTTTTGTTGCACAGAAGAATTTTCAATTTCGTTATATGCTAGTTGCATAACAAAACTATGTTCTTTCATCGTTACGTGACTTTTTGCTAAACTTTGCACAACAAGTGCGTTTTTTAAAGCCAACTTTTTATCAATTTGATTGAGCACATTTTCGTCATATTCTTTTTTCTCTCGAATTTTTGAAATTATATTTTCTATTTCATCGATATCAATGTTGTTGTCAAAATTTATACTTTCCAAAATCTTGTGATAAATAATTCCAATTTCGGCAGAATTTTGAGAACTTAAATGTTCATCAAGTTTCAGTGTATTTGGTTGAAAATTTTGACTTGTGTATTCAAATTCATCTTTAAGCACACTTGAAACTGAATTTTTTTGAGCAATTGTTGTTTGAATCTGATTTTTGTAATTTAACTTTATGTACTCATCAAGTCCAATGTCATCACCAATATTGGTTGCACTGATTTTTTGTTCTTTTTTACTAGAAAAAGCACTTTGACATACAACATTCAACACAAGTTTTTTATTATGAAACATATCGCAATTTTTTTGGTTGTTTAAACATTTTATGCTGTCAGTGTCCAAACTTCTTACGATTAAATCAAGAAATGTTCTTTGAGAAAGTATCTCATGCTCGCTACTAAATTTTTCATAACTAAGTTTGTTTGTTGAGCCTATTAAAATGAGTTTATTTTTTGCACGCGTTAGTGCAACATATAAAAGTCTTAATTTTTCAGCATACTCATCTTCGGCGTTTTTTTGTTTTATCACATCATAAAATATGCTTTCATATTTTTTCCTAGAAAGTTCATCAAAATATTTTATTCCAATTCCAAGTTCTTCACTCAGCATGACTTTTTTAGTCTTTGGCGATTTATTGAAATCTTGACCAAGCGAAGCACAAAATACTATTGGCCATTCAAGTCCTTTGCTTGCGTGCATGGTCGTCAACGTGACGCAGTCAAAAGAAGTTGCCTCACTTGTCGCTTTTATATTTCTTGTGTTATTTTTCAAAAATGATATGTAACTGCCTGCGCTAAAATTAAAAGACGAATTTACAAATGAAGATATGAACATCAAAACATTGTTTTTTCTTGAAAGTCCATTTGGTAAATATGAAAGTTTATATGTGTAGTTTGTTGTGTTATTAAGTTCGGTTAGTGCAAAATACAACCCTTTAAACGTATAATCATCATAAAACTTTTCAAGAGTTTTTTGCATATTATTTATCTTTTGTTTAATTTCATCTTCAAAATCATAACTTGTTACGCACTCATGAAAAGTTGTTTTTGCTTGCTGTCTAATTTTTAGCATCTCATCGCAAGAGAAATCAAAAAGTGACGACATCATAACACTTGCAAGACTGTAATCATCATTGAAATTTTCACAAACTTTTATTGCGTTAATAAGCACTTTCACATCGTAAGTTTGTTCAAGGTCAAGGTTTGAATTTTCTATGAGTGGAATTCCATAATTTTCAAAAACTTCAACAAACTGTGCTTCTTGAGTATGCGTTCTAAAAAGTACGCAGATGTCACTATATCTAACATCTCTATATTCTTCGGCTTTTATATCATAAATTTTTTGTCCCAAAAGTGTTGTGATTTTTTCAGCAACCAACATGGCTTCAACTTTATCAGAATTTGAAATGTATGGCGTATCACCACTCACACTGTATATGCCGTTTACAGTGTCTTCAGTTTTTTCAATGTCATCATAAATAATGTCAAGTTCAACATTGTAATCTTCGTCCAAAAATTCGGCACGTGGTTTTAATTGTGCATCTTTTTTGTAATTTAGGTGTGCACTTTTTTGTGTCATTATTTGAGAAAAAATTTGGTTTACAAAATTCAAAATGTATTTTGATGTTCTGAAATTTGAGTTGAGTTTGAGTGCGTTACTTTTGCCCGAAGTTTTGTTTTGTTTTTTGTAGTCTTTTATCACCCTTTCAAATATTTTTGAATTTGACTGTCTGAATCCATAAATGGCCTGCTTTAAATCACCAACCAAAAACAAGTTGTCATCAGATTTTATTAATGACAATATTTTTTCTTGAATTAGGTTGGCATCTTGAAATTCATCAACAAAGATTTTTTTGTATTTTGACTTGACTTGACTATTGATATCATCATTTTCCAAAATGGATATAGTGAACCTTTCTATATCGTTGAAATCATACAAATTTTTTTGTTTTTTTATGATGTCATACTGATGTTTAAACTCATTAACAAGGTCAATAAGTGTTGTTGTATTGTCTTTGCAATACTTTATTGACTTTGCATACACCTCTCCGCTTACATATTCTTTTAATTTGTCAACAACTGACTTTAAAATATCTTTTTGAACAACAATTTTGTCCATGTACTCATCGTTTATTCGTGGCTTTGTTGGGAATGTTTGCGTCGCACAATAGTCTATAATTTTTGCAAAATCATCGTTATTTAGTAAAAATTTTGCGAACACCAAAAGTGAAACAATATATTCACAATGTTTTTCAAGATTTAAACTTTGACAAGCTTTATGAAGTGAAGTCAAGTTTTCAACAACATAACTAAGTTTATAATTTAAGTGGCTTTTGTATAGTTTTTCTGCTTTATTGTTTTTAAAAAGATTTAATGCGTTGTTTTTAAATTCATCAAAATCTATTATTGAACAAGAAAAATTATATATAGACAATACAAGGTCATAAATATTTCTATCTGTTCTGTTATCGGCGAAACAATTAAAAAGTGAAAAATATTTATCTGGATTTTTCTCTCTATAAATATCAATTGCGTTTTTTAACGCTCTGTTTTGATACACCGCTTGCAATGCGTTGTCAAGTACAGAGAATGAAGGATCAATGTTTATTGCATAAAAGTACTTTTTGACAATTTTTTGGCAAAAACTATCAAACGTGGAAATGTCTGCGAGTGGCAAGTCATCAAGTTGTTCAAAAATATCTTGTCTTGTTGGTGCGACTTCTTTTAATGCACCCACAAGTCTTTGTCTCATCTCTTCACTTGCAAAATTTGTGTATGTCAGCACCAAAATGTCTTTAACTTTTATATCGTGGTTTAAAATATAGTCAACAATTTTTCTAATCATGACGCTGGTTTTTCCACTGCCTGCCGAAGCCGACACCACAAGATTTTTGTCACGAGATTCTATTACTTCTTCTTGCTCTTTTATCTTTTTTATTTCACTCATTTGTCGCCTCCGAGAAAGTTGTTGGAGAAACTTTTATTGACTTTTTCCTATAAGAATTTTTATCATGGCTGCAAATATCTTTATATGCACAAAAATCGCACCCTTCTTTTATCGGAGAAGGCGATATGCTACCATTTAAAATTTCTTTCACTCCCTGTTTGACAATCTCCACAGAATAGTTAAGCATGGCTTCAAAATCTTCTTTTTGCACCAGTTTTTTAGATATCAACTTTTTTATTCCTTTTTCCACATACTTTTTACTTGGCGAAAAAGATGCTTCAAACAGTTTACTTTTATATGTATCCTTTAAATCCAAATCGGCATGTTCACAAAGTTCAACATCGTCCAAAAAAAAGCCATTTAGTTTATAAACGTCACTTCCATCATCTGAAAAAGCGTTTGATATTGGCAAATAGAACGCACCAAAAGCCTTACCATTAAACTTTTTTGTGAGTGCTTTAAGATAGACATATACTTGGATTTTTGTTCCGTAATAAAGGTTGGAAATTTGTGCGTTATTTGAAGCAAGTGAACCCGTTTTGTAATCTATGACAGAGTAATAATCTCCAAACTTGTCAACTCTGTCCACTATTCCAACAAGTGAAAAATCTTTATCGTCAATGGTGACGCTAAGGTCATTGTCGAACTTGTATTCTGTTTTGTAAATTTTGAAATCAGATTTTTTCTGCTCGTAGTTTAAAAACTTTCCAAATCTATGAACTTCACTTTCCAAAATTTGTTTTGAAAGCACGTTTTCTTCATCATTTAACAAAAAATATTTTTCGCTTTTTATTAGATTATTAAAACAATTTTGAATGTGTTCTTCTAGTTCCTTTTCGTCATACTCGCCAATGTTTTTCTTTGCACTTTTTACAAGAATATTACAAAAGTCATGCAAAAAATTACCAAAATCATTTTGTTTCATTTCGCCGTCTTTATTTTCAACAAGTTTTAATCCATATGAAATAAAGTGCCTAAATGGACAAGTGTAATAACTTTCAAGTTGCGTTATCTTAATTTTATTGTCTTTAAGCAATGTTTTTGCATCAGAAACAAAAAAGTCTTTTGGCGTATAATCAACATCTTCTCCTAGTGCTATTAACGCTTGTTTAATGTCAGCACCGGCCTTTGAATTGTCAATAAACTTTCTTGCAACAACTTTGTTTGGAGCGTGCAACTTTAAATTTTCAATATCTTGGCTAAGTTCATACTCTTGATTTGTTGTAATATTTGCACCAAGCAAAACTAGGTCATCAACAAAAGTGGAGTTTACAATTTTTTTGCCATCTTCATCAAAAAGTGGATATGTTACCACATGCTCTTTTGCCATCAAAAGTGAGTCAAAAAGTCTAAACTTGTTTCTCTTGTTAATAACTTTAACTGTTGGACTAAGTTTGACCATGTTATTTAACTGCTCTATGTCACTATCCAAAATCAAACTTTCATCTTTGATTTTTGTTGGCATGTCACTTGTTGCCCCTATGACATACATAATTTTTTTGGGTTCAAAAAAACTCTTGCAAATATCGCCCACAAATACGCTATCTACACTTAGTGGCACTTTGCTTATATTGACATTTTTTAAGGCGTTATCATAAAAGTCAACAAAGTCTTTTAAAGATATTTCTTGCTCACCCAAAATATCACATATTTTTTTGTTTAGAGTATTTATTTTATCATAAATTTGCACATAGACTTTTTCAAGTTGCAAATCACCATTTTTTTTGAAATTTTGGCTTATTTGCTCAAGTTTTTGCTCTATATTAAAATACAAAAAAATTTCATTTAAAAATTGTATGTAATATTTGAATTTTTCTTTTATTTTTAAATTATTTAATTTTTCAAAAATATACCTTATTTTTTCATCAAAATCATATATTTTTGTTATTTTGTTGTATTTAATATTATTTTCTCTTACATAATTTATTATTTCATATTTTTTTTGTCTATCAATATCAAAAAAATAACTTTCAATAAAATTAACGATATTTTCTTTTTCAAATCTGTCTATTAAAAGTTCAAAAATACATTTTATAAAATTATATAGTGGTGAAGAACTTAATGACATTTTGTCGTCAATATAATAACTTATTTTATACTCAGAAAATATATTTTCAATTAGTGGAAAATAAGCACTATTTGTTGCGACGCACATATCTTGATAACATAGCCCATTTTTTGCATGGTATGCTATTTGCATAGCAACATTTTCAATCTCATCTTGTTTTTTAGGAAAAGTAATTACCGTTGTTTGAAGATTTTGCTTTTTTATACTATGTCCAAATAGGTTTTTATATATAGCATCATTGTCGCCGTCAAAATTTGGCTCTATGCTCTTTACTGTGTATTCAATTTTGTTTTCATCAAAAAATGTTGTCAAAACTTTTTGCATTTCATCATCGTAGATGTTTTTGTTTGAAAAGATTGTTGGAGAAATAATTCCTATTGTGACATTTTTTGCAGTCTTGCAAATTTTCTTTACTATGTCATAGCCCTGTGCAGTAAAACTTTCAAAGCCACAAAAATAGAAGTTATAGTCATCGTAAATATGCGTGTTTTCAATTAAATTTGAAAAAGTCTTCAAAACATTTGTGGCGTCAAGTCTAAAGTCAATAAGTTTTTCATATTCTTCAAGCACAAGCCTTAAATCGTGAATTTTGTTTTGCAAATTGACATCATTTGTGCTTAAGTTGTCCAAATCTTTTGCTTCAACATTTGATGACCTTATAAGTGCAAGCGAATTTTTTATTTTTTCCACCAGTCCTGTGTTTAGGGTTTTGGAAAAACAAATAAAATTATCTTTTTGATTTTGAATGGCACGATATAGAACAAAATCACTTTGAGTCTGGTCAATATAGACGCAGTTAAGTCCTGCACTTTCAATCATCTTTTTTGCAAGTTGATTTATGCCCATGACAAAGATATTAAATGTTGATGATATGTTAAGAACATCAAACACTGACTTTTCAACAATGAGCGAATATCTGTCAGGCACAACAATTACATTTTTCTGTAAAAAATCCTGCACATAGGGTTTTATCTCTCCTATGACAGAATTTTTTATATCTTCAAGTGTGTGACCTTTAATTAAAACAATTGACATATGCACATTTTAACAAAAAGTCAAAAATTATGCAACATTAATTGGCGCCTATGTTTTTTGATCTATATCTGTTCGCAAACTTTTTTAATCCCTGCATTTTTGACATGTCCGCCATCATCTCAGCGTTTTTTCCACGAAGCAGTTTAATCTCCTCACAAAGTTTTTCATTTTCTTTTGACAAAAGTTTGAAGTTTTTTTGAAGCGACTTTATCTCATCTTCTTTTTGCCTTAAACTTACGAGCGTCTTTCTTAGCATATCGTTTGCCCTTTCAATTTCAATTCCTTGAATGTGACTCGCCTCTTCTGTTGCCTGACGCTTAACAAGTTTAACAAGCCCCAAAAACAAACTGTTTATGTCACTTTCACTCAGTTGTGTTTTTGTGTTTTTAAATTCAATAACATTGCTTGGCTTTGGTTTTATTTTTTCCACTTTCACACCTATTGTTTTTAAATTTTGCAGACATTGTTCAAAAAGGTCTTTTTGTTTGACGACAACTGTTCTAAACTTGTTTTGGTATCTCACCATTTCTGTTATATCGCCTTTTGCCAAAGTTAGACATGCCTTTCGAACTGACACGCCGCGGCTTGTCATCTTTAGTATGTTCATTACAAGTTCACGCGTTTCGTCATCACTGAACTCCTTTTGGTCAGTCTTTTTATGTGAACTTAAATCAATTCCAAGCCTTTTCGCTCTGCCCTCGTCAGACAATAGTGCATCAAGTTCAATATAATAATAATTTCTCACACTGTTTGGCTTTCTTCCTGAAATCGTCGCATAATCACTAAAAAGTTTAATGAGTGGTACATTGTTTTTTCTACCTTGGTCAACAAAATCAAAAAGTTTTTTCACCTCTTCGTCTTTCCACCTAGAATATATTTTCATAAATCTCCTCTCGACTATTTATTGACACTCACATCAAAAATTAAACTATAAATTATTAAAATTTTTTTAGTGTTACAGCTCTTAATAGTTACATATATTAAAATATGAATATAAACATTTATAGTAATGACGAATTCTTAATTGAATATGAAAATCAAAGCCATATCCTTGATGACTCAAATCACATTTTTATTAATGACTGCACAAGTGAAGTGACATTCAAGGCATATCCAATTGACCAAAATATGCTTTCAATACCTTTTGCCTTCAGTTTAAAAATAAAAAACAATACTGCCTCATGCCTTAGTCAAAATGTAAAAGTTTATAACTTAAAAAACAGAGCAGATGTGTTTTTGTCGCCATTTCTTATCGCAAGTACAAAGTGTGTATATTCACAAAGTCACACAATAAAAAATGTCAAATATCTCGTGACGGCTTATGAAGATAGAATAAAAATATCTTCATCAAAAGGCGAATACACATATAACATCAACCTTAGCCAAGCACAAAGTGAAAGTGTATCAAACTACATATACATTTTGACAAAACTGGACAAAAAGACACTTGTATGTTTTGACACAACCCTAAACACATTTAAGAGCATAACCGCCGATCAAATTGACCTAAAAGAAAGCGAAATAGTGGCACGACAAAATATAGACGATATGGCTCATCATGCAAAAGTACTTACACTAAAAAATGACCTTAGTATAGACAAAACAGAAAACTATGTTGATAATCACCTTTCAAGAACATGCAAACGTGACGAACTTATACCATATAACTTTTTTGAAGCAATAAAGTTTGGTGACAAAAACGAAGCACTTTCACTTGTTTCAGACGAAATGAAAGATGCGCTCAAAGACCAGGACATTAGCCAATTTTTTGGTAATTTTGAAAAAATAAACATCACATCTTTGTCCCCGCTTGTCTACACACTTTATTATTCTGATGAGGCAAAAGACTTTAAAATAACTATGATAGATCATAAAATCGCCGAGATTGAAGACTAAAAATTTATTATATTGAATTATTGATACAGTATTTTGAAAAAACATCTATAATCCTATTGATTTTTTATATGTAAAGTTGTATTCTAGTAGTAGGAGTTATTATGGATGATTTTTTGTATAATTTGAAGTGTTTGACAGAACTTTACACCCAAAAAGATATTGCACAAAAAACAGGATTTTCTGCAAGTAGTATAAACAATTATTTAAGTGGAAAAAGCCAACCTTCTGCAAACTTTTTGATTAAACTAAAACAGGCGTACAAAATTGACATTGACCAATTTTTGACAACAAAAATAGATAAAGATAATTTGGTAAAGTCAAATTTAAACTATCGCAAGTTTTTAGGTAGTTATATAGTTTATTATTACAATTCAAGCGCCTACAAAGGCAAAGTTGGAAGTTACAACTACGATATTTTAACATTTGGTGTAATCACCATGCTTGATGATTTAGATGTTTCTTCTCCAAAAGGTATTATGGCTTGCGGACTTTTTATGCTGACCAGAATGGACGCAGAAAAATATTTGAAAGTGCTCAATTCACTAAATGGTGACATAGAAAAAATAAAGGCGTTCTACTCTTCTTTCTCTAACTCATATTTTGGAAATTTGGAGCAAAATCCAACACAACTTTTCATAAGTTTAAAAAACAACAACGACAAAGTATCAATTATTTTAAACAATCCGCCAAGTAGCAAAAAATATCGTGGTGGACTTGGCACAGTCAACTCAATATCACGTGGCAGAGAGCATGTCCCTTGTGTGCAGTATATACTTATGTCAAATGTTTCGCTAAAAGTGCCAGACGGCGAAATATACAACCTTCTTGCACTCGACGTTGGTGAAATAAACATCAAAAACGAAGTCAATCAACTGATAGAACTTATAAAAAATCTATACCTTAGTCCACAACCAACAGGACTTAATGAAGCACAACAAAAAAAGATTGTTGAAAACAGTATAGAAAACATTGTCAAAGACGCAGTAGAAGCAAATATGTTCAGATTTGCAAAAGTCAGCAACATGGAAGATGACCAATATTATAGACTCATAAAGGACGCCGACTATGAGTGATTATAAACAATTATTTAACGATATGCTTGAAAGCCTTAAACAAAAAAACAGTGTGGACATTTCAAATGTTGTAAAGGCTTTTAATTTTGCCGAGCAAAAACACAGTGGGCAAATGAGAAAAGACGGCGATCCATACATCATTCACCCAGTTGAAGTTGCCAGCATATTAGAGAAACGCGACTTCAACACCGATGTGATAAGTGCCGCCCTTCTTCACGACACAGTTGAAGACTGTGGCGTCACAATTGACGAACTTAAACACACTTTCAACAACCAAATTGCCCAAATTGTCGACTCAGTAACGGCAATCACAAAAGAAAATTTTCTTCCTGATAGCAACAATATATATTCCGACACAAAAGACTTTTTAAAACAAGCAGTGGAAGATAGCACATATCAAAAACTTATTCACATAGGCAAAAACAACAAGTTCGGTTTTTATATCAAGTTCGCTGACAGACTCAACAACTTATCCACTATTTCATGTTTCCCAAAATACAAAAAAGAGGCAAAAATTCTCGAAACAGAAAAATGGCTTATTCCCCTTGCAAAACTTTTAAAAAGCAAATATTTTTACTATCAACTAACAAACGGCTGTTTTTGTGTAAGACACGAAGATGATGCAGTCTTTTTTCAATATCTAGATAAATATATTCAAAATATGTCATCATACATTGACGAATTGAAAAGCATGCTTGAATTTGAAATAAACTCATATCTAAGAGCATCAAAATTTTCGCTTTCAAAAGTTGAAATAACACCAAAAACACCTTATGAAGTTTACACTTCAATTTCAAAGCACTTTGACACCAACAAACTTTCATCAGTCAAAGAAAGTAATTTCATTAGCGTTCCAATTTTTGATATCTATATAATAACAAAACAGGACACAAACGGTTTTAACCCCCTTTACACGCTTTTGACAGAGTTTGGCGCACGAGAACAGTTTGAAATTATTGGACTTAGTAAAGATGAATTAAATAACACCTCGCTTTTAGTTGTCGACAATATGCGAAATTTATTTAACATAACCATGCTTTCAAAAAGACAGTACACTGAACTTTTAAACGGCACAACAAACGGCTCTGACATAGACGACCTTGACGAAACCGTCGCAGGAGGAGTTGACGGCGACTATATAACAGTATACACTCCAACAAAAGAAGCAATAAAAATACCGGCAAAAAGTACAGTGCTTGACTTCGCCTTTAAACTTCACAAAGATATAGGCTTTTCAGCAATGTATGCATATTTAAACGACTCACCAAACAAGTCACCAATTTACACTCGCCTTCATAGTGGCGACAAAATTGAAGTTGTGTGCAAACTTGATGAATTCAACATGAACCAAAACATTGCCCAGCTCAGGTGGCTCGCCTATTGCAAAAACGAAAGCACTCAAAGAACACTCATAAAATATTTTGAAAGAAAATACACATAAAAAATTTGACTAACGGCAAAAAATATATTATCATATTTGACACAGTGTCAACGGAGATAAAATGCCAACAGAAAAATTTTTCAATTTACCAAAAGAAAAACAAGAAAGCATACTCGAGTGTGCTTTTAATGAATTTAGTGAAAATGACTTTGACAAAGCCTCTATTTTTTCAATAGCGCAAAAAAGTGGCTTTTCAAGGTCATCATTTTATTGTTACTTTAAAGATAAAAATGACATATATAAATATTTGGTATACAATTTTTTCAAACCACAACTTGATAAATTGCAATCATTTACCGACAAACCTGCAAGATATTTTCCACAGTCAATGTTTGAATACCTTATTTCATTTCACGGCAAAAGCGAGCAGGCGTTTGTTGAAAAACTGCTAAAAAATATGAACCCAGAAAACATACACTACATCGCCTACGAACTTCAATCTTCTCC
>CALWTH010000039.1 GCA_944384405.1 uncultured Clostridia bacterium | reverse complement strand
GCAAAAAGAACAAGACATCAATGAGTTTTTGGACTGCTTTTATGCTTTCGCTAAAAAATCTCATAAGCAAAAAAGGCAGAACATTTATGACAAGTTTTGCAGGTAGCATAGGCATAATTGGTATTGCCCTTGTGCTTGCAGTGTCAAATGGCTTCTCAACATACATAAACGACTTGCAATCAACAACGCTTTCAGGCTACCCTATCGCAATATCAACAGTGACAGTTAATATGGACAGCATAACAGCAGGACTAACCAACATGGACTCAGACCAACAACTCACCGAATTTCCAGACTCAGACGAGATTATTTCATATGATATTGGTCGTGACATGATTCAAAGTCTTGCAAAATTATCTCAATACAACTTCATATCTCCACAGTTTATTGAATATATGCAAAAGTACAAAGATGAAGACGAAAAAAAGTTAGACACGCAAAAGACTTTAAACGCAATGGACTTTTCATACGCCTACGCTATGCCAGTCTATACCAAAAATTCAAACAACGAAATTGTATCTGTAAACACTTCACTTGAAAACAGTACAATCAGTGGCTTGCAAAACGGTAATTTTTGCGAAGGTATTTCAAACTCAGACTTTATAAAAGAAAATTATGACATAATAGCAGGAAGTTATCCAACCGAGATGACCGACCTTGTGCTTGTTGTAGATTCATATAACAGAGTGCCATCTTCAACACTAAAAGCGCTCGGAATAGACAGCAAAGAAAGTTACACATTTGAAGACATTTTGAATAAAGAATACAAAGTGTTCACAAACAACATTTATTATAAACAAAGTGAAGATACATACACCGCCCTTACACTAGAAAACGATAGTGACGCAATTTCAACCTATTACAATTCAACAAATAATCCAGATGTAATCACATGCAAAATTTCAGCAATTCTTAGAGTAAAAGAAAACAATCCAACATCGTTATACTCAGAAGGTATAAGATATTCATCACAACTAACTGAATATTTAAGACAAATAAACAAAAATTCAGCAATAGTTCAAGCACAACTAAACTTAGACCAATTTTTTGTACCATTTGTGTTTGATGTTTCAGAACTAAAAAGTTTTGTTGACCAAGATGAAGAAGTTTCTTCCACTTTCTATTCTGTAAGTGAACTAAGATTGTTTGCAAAACTTGCATATGGAATAGACTTGGAAGCAAAAGATGCAAGACAGTATGCCCTGCAAGCACTTGGTGCAAGCGACATACCCGTTGCAATAACACTATATCCAAAAAGTTTTGATGCAAAAGACGAAATCGGCAATTACATAAGCGCATGGAACGACGAGCACCCTGACAATATAATAACATATAGTGACCAAACGGCGTTTTTGACAGATACAATGGGTCAACTTGTAAATATCATAAGCTATGTTCTCATTGCATTTGCATCAATATCACTCATTGTTTCATCAATTATGATTTCAATAATCACGTATGTATCAGTTATTGAAAGGACAAAAGAGATTGGAGTCCTTAGAAGCATAGGAGCAAGAAAGAAAGACATTTCACGCGTATTCAACGCCGAAACTCTCATCATAGGTCTTTGTGCCGGAATACTAGGAGTGGCAGTAAGTTTTGTGCTCACCTTCCCAATAAACGCAATTGTGAGAAGTTTAGCAGGAGAAAGTTTCACTGCAAACATAGCAATATTGTCACCAATAAGCGCATTGGCTTTGGTTGTAATAAGTGTAGTTCTTACAATAGTTGCAGGCTTCATTCCTGCAAAAATGGCAGCAAAAAAAGACCCTGTGAAAGCACTAAGGACAGAATAGACAAAAAAATACATAAATTTTGCCCATACCTCTTGACAAAACACATATATTTAGCATATTATATATGTGTTATCGCGGGGTGGAGCAGCTAGGCAGCTCGCTGGGCTCATAACCCAGAGGTCGTAAGTTCAAATCTTACCCCCGCAACCAATGAAGGCACTCTATTGAGTGTCTTTTTTTCTAAAGAGGTAAGTTTGAACTTATATAACCTCACCCCGTCGTAAGTTCAAATCTTACCCCATAACCAAATGAATGCCACACCACAGAGTGTGGCTTTTTTATGGGTAAGTTTGAACTTATATAACCTCACCTGGTCGTAAGTTCAAATCTTACCCCATAGCCAAATGAATGTCACACCAAAGCGTGTGGCTTTTTTATGGGTAAGTTTGAACTTATATAACCTCACCTGGTCGTAAGTTCAAATCTTACCCCCTATAGCCAATTTAAGGCACTCTTATGGGTGTCTTTTTTTTCTAAAGGGGGAAGTTTGAACTTATATAACCTCACCTGGTCGTAAGTTCAAATCTTACCCCATAGCCAAATGAATGCCACACCACAGAGTGTGGCTTTTTATAGCATCACTCGTTGAATCAATCAAAAAGTGCCACACTTTATGGTATGACACTTTTTTGTATAAAAATATGCGACAAAATCTATAAATTTTTTAAAATTTAATTTTATTCTTTATCTCACCAAACTAAACGTTACCACCAATTTGGAAAGCGGGGCGGGCGGCATCGAAAGAGAGAACAAAGTTGTTAACGATGTCGCCGTCACTGTTGACAACATATGCACCATTACCCGAAGACACAGGCGAACGCAACCACCAAACATTATGCATTTGTTCTCCCTCGTTCCAATCTCTTTCTCCATCACTTGTAAATATGGTGTTTGCCTCGGCTACGGATAATAACCAGAACTTGTCAGAACCTTCGTCACTTAGTCTAACATCATCTTGCGGAACGTCTCTTTCTGAGCCTTGCGTTGCATCTGAGTTTGTTGCCTCAATGTCTGAATATAAGTCACCAGTCAAACTTCTTGCAAATATTTGATTGTATATTATATCTTGCTTTACATCTATATTTAAGTCTGTCACCATATTGCTTGCTTGTGCTTGTGTGTTTTCACCTATTGTCGTGTTACCTACTCCAGCTTCCACCCACGACGGATGTTTCACCACTTTATTGTCCCCAGTATAGTTCATCCATCTTCTTATTGTGCTCGTCTTGTACTCGTTTACATCTGTGTTATATTCTGTATTCGTTGCATCATTATCTGAAGTGTCTGGTATGTATATCTGTGATTGGTATGCACATATCGTCCCTGTATAGTTATTTGCTAGATATTCATCTATCCCTGCTACATCTTGTGTTGAAAATAATTCATATACAGGCCCAAGATATTCACTTACTAAATCTGTTTCAAGTAGATATGTTCCATTTAATGAAGATAAGCCGGTTTGATCAGCAGTAGTTGGGTCAGCAGTACTTGTCCTATCTTCATTTGCGACATATCTCCAACGAATATACTCATTTTTTGTTGCTCTCATTACTGTGCCCATATCAACATAGTAATAACCCTTTTGGGTATCTTGCATTAGTAGACTTGAAACATCTTCTAGTGACACTGTAACTTGCACATTCTCCAAAGAGATGGGCTGTTGTGTTTGGTTGTAAAATTTTATTGTATATGTCTTTTCTTCGCCATCTTGAGGCAAAAATATGCTTGTGCTATTTATTCTCAACCCATTAAGTTCACCCTCTTCTGCAAGCTTGTCCGATAAATTTTCATATTTCAAACGCACCCTTTGATATGCGCTTGTTGAATTATTTGCACTAAGCACAATTTTTGCAGTCAATTCTTCTTTTGGGGCTATTTCTTGTGCGCCCATAGATATTGTGCCAACACTTGCAAAACTTGCATCTTCATATGTCGTCGTTGAACTTCCAACTGTCACACTTTTTACCACTGCCGTTGTTTCGCTGTCAGACAACTGTATGTTTGAGTATCCAAATGTTGCCTCCCCCATTCCAATTTCAACTTTGAAACTAAAATCTCCACTGGCACTTCTTGTCACATCTTGTAGCGCTAGTCCAATAACAAGCCTTCCCGTAGTGTAGGCATTTTCTCCACGGGGTGCGATGTTTATCCCTGTTGGCACACTAAAATATGTGTTTTGTGTACTCACAGTTGTTTTGTTGGTAACAATTGCATGAACTGATTGACTGCCATAGTTTGCTATATCTATCACAATATAAAAGGCATAGCCTGTCTGCTCGGCATCATCTGGCGCACCGTATGTAAGATTTGGTACATTGTACTCTGGAACATCATAATTGCTCACTCCCGGTTGTGTTACAGTCCCCTCTTCTGCGTCATAACCTTCAAATTGGTTTGTGTAGCCTTCCCCTGTCAACTGAGCAAAATCGCTTGAAATATTTTCCCCAGCGTTTGTTATCGTTGTTACATTTGCGTTATTTTGACTTTCGCCAATTGGCGTGGTGCTTGTCGCTCTATATACCCTTGTGTTTATATTCACAAACACATCTTTCACTTCATAGCTAACACTACCATTTACTGTGTAACTTACGCTCATTGCGCTGTAAACACCAAAGCATAGCATTGCCACACTTAGACACAGCGATGCTAAACTAAAAAATAGTTTGAATTTTCTATTCATATCCTCTCCTTTTTTAGACTGCCTAAAAACTTCGCAATGCTTTTATGTAGTCTGGTTTAAATAGCCAAAATTCTAATCGCTTAACAAATGCTTGTATAAGTTTAGTATATACGAATATTGTTCGTAAATCAAACTTTTTGGCATTTTTTTGGTTAATTTTAAAAGTCTATAACTATTTTGCCCCCCCCCCCCCTCTGTTTTGTAAGCGTTTTTTCTACTATTTTAAAATTTTTTTTTTTTTTACAAAAGA
>CALWTH010000038.1 GCA_944384405.1 uncultured Clostridia bacterium | reverse complement strand
TTTGTCTTTAACGGTTGCAATTTTTGTTTTGTTTGAGTCATAAATGTATGCCTTGTGAATAAACCAGTTAATCCATTTGTTGCGAATTTTATAAAGGCGTTTTCCGTCTTTGTCACAAACATATTTTACACGTGTTATGCTAAATGGTCTTCCTTTGACCTGATAAACTGGTTGTTTGTTTTCATCAACAACGGAAGAACCTCCTCCAATTGACCAAAATTTGTTTTTAATATAAACTTTCATATTTTTTCTCCTTATCCAATTTGTTTTGCAATAATCCAACCAATTAGTATTGCAAGTCCAATCCATACTAATATTTTAATAATTAAAAGTGCTGTCCATCTTCTTTTGGCAACTTTGTCAATAATGTATTCGTTTTTGATTTCTTCATGGCAACACCCTGACTCAATTGTAAATGCTTTTCCGCTTGAAGATGGATTGTTAAATTTTATTTTTAAAATATTATTTTCTTCGCTAAGTTTTAATTTAAAAAGACAATCAATTGAAAAACATTTTCTATCATAAGATGGATTAAATAATCCAAATACACTAACAATAAAAGACACGAGGGCATATAGCCACCAAAGTTTTGATTTTAGCTCAAGTTCTCTAGAAATTGCGACTTCAATTTCATCTTTTTCAGTTTGAATAACTGCCTCATATGAACCGAATTCATTTTTTTTGCAGTTGACGACTTGCCCATCAACAAAAACATTTGGAATAATTTTTGAATCCAAGCCGACCAGCCTAAAATTTACACTTTTCATTTGCCCACCCCCAGTGCAAAGACTATTATTGTAATAATAGCAACTGCAATGACGATAGAAGATACAACAATTCTAGCAGTGTGTTTTGTTCGCTTGTCAAGAAGTAGTAAAACCAACGACAAAATAGAGCCAACAATAGCAACGGAAACAAAAATATAAAAATTTTCTAAAAAGAAAGCAGAAATCTTTGCTGATATTTGCGAAGCAGACATTATTATTTCAAAATAGTTTGGAACAACAATAAAAATTGTACCTATTGACAGTAAAATAATGGTTAAACCAATAAGTAAAATAAAGGCGGTGGCGGCAAATGAAATAACACCACAAAAACATAAAATCAGTGACAAAATAGATATATTAGAAAATATTTTACCGAGTCGTATTAAAAAATTAAAAAAATCATTTTTGGAAAGTTGATAGGTAGGTGATGGCATATTCGCCTCCAGTTCCTTATTTTTATATCATTAGAATATATCATTATTTGTATAAAGTCAAATAAATATATCTATTTTTTGTTTGCCTAATTTTTGCAAAATTATGTATACTTAAATTATGGATAGTATAAACAATAATTTTAGAGAAAAATTTGACAATATTTTAAAAACTCACAAATTTTTAGAAGTTGGTGAACATAATTCTGTAATTAAAAGAATTAAAAACATAATTGCAAACACAAAACCAAATCCTGAAAAGTTTTTTGTTGCCGATGGAATTTGGGCACAAAATAGAATTTTGGAAACTAATACATATATTGACGCACTTATAATTTGTCCAGAATGTGTTTACACAAATGAAGCGGTTATGATAATTGAAAAATTATGTCAAAAAACTAATAACCTATACATAGTTTCAAAAAAAACATATGAAAAAATAGCAGAAAGGGATAAGCCTGACGGACTTATGAGCATAGCAAAACTTCCTATGCCTGATATAAAAGATTTTAAGCCAAACAAAAAGAGCGTAATCTTGGTTCTAGACGGAATTGAAATACCAGGCAATATTGGCACAATGCTTCGCGCGTGTGATGGTGCGGGAGTTGAGGCGGTCTTTATTTGCAATCGCAGGGCAAGACTGACTCATCCAAAGCTTATAAAAGGTAGTATGGGTGCAGTACTTACAATACCAATGTATGAGTTTAGCAATGTTGACTCTTGTTATGAATTTTTGAAGAACAATGGTTATACTGTTTTTCTTGCCGATACTCGTGCAAAAAACACATATTTCACGCAAAGATATCCAGATCACACTGCCTTTGTCATGGGCAATGAGCGTCATGGAATTTCAAGACAGTGGTACACATATCCAGTCGAAATGATATCAATTCCAATGCTTGGAAAATGCGACTCACTAAATGTTGGTGTTTCTGCTACAATACTTATCTATGACGCTTCAATGAAACTTAGGTCATCAAAGTAATTTAAGCGTAATATTTTTTATTTTTTACACCACCATATAATGTATATTGAAAATAATAATGCACAAAAAATATGCAAAATTACTTGCCAACGAAAAAAAGGTTATATATAATAAGTTATAAAATAGTGCGATTATTGACATAAAAGAGAGGTGAATTTTGAGTAAAATAACCAGATACATAATACTTGGGATCGCAATGTGTATGCTTCTTGCTATGGGCATATATGGTGTTTATAGTGCATCACAGGTGACATACACTTTGCAAGGTTCAATATCATATACCGCCGAATTTAAAGCGAGTTTAAACATCACTCACATATCGGGTGCACAAAATGATGAAGAGCAATCGCTTGCCCAGGGGTTTAAGCTTCTTGCTGATACCACCGTCGGTGGCACAGGTTCTGATTCTGGAAGCTTTGCATTAAATCAAACATTATACTTCACACATTCTTCACCATCGCAGTTACAACCAATAATAATTGCACTAAATGTTTCGCATGACCTTATTTATAACTTGCGTGTGACGGCGTCGGTAGGGTCCGCTTTTGGAGAGGGCGGAGATTATTATAACATAGTCACCTGCGAAATCAGTGCAAATGACCAGTCTGGCTGGGGAGAGAGCGATTCTGTTTCTGTTGATTCGAGTAACACCGCAACACTATACATAAAATTTTCTGCAAATCTAGCCGACATTCAAGATCTGCCACCTGCAAATAACGATCCACTTTTGAACATCGTGATTGAAAGTGCTTAAAAAAATCACACCTGCAAATTGATTAATTAAGCAAAAAGCAAATTTTAAACTTAAAATAATTTAAGTTTTGGGAGAACTGGGAGATGAAATCTTTAAAAGCTAAAATAGCCACCGTATTTAGTTTGTTGTGCCTAGCACTGTCAATGACTGTGTTTGGTGTTTTTTCTTCTTTAGAACCTTATAAAAACGACACAACTGGTCAACTTGGATACATAGACAAGACGTGTTATTTGCAGTCAAGTGACGGAACGATAAAAGACTTTTATTCCACAGTAAATAAAGCATATTCTAGTGCCGCCGACGGTGACACTATTTGTGTTTTTAAAGATACCGCACTCAAAGATACCGCACTCTCAAGCGTGCTTTATGTCAAAAAAAATGTAACAATTCAGGCAAGCCAGAATGTTACTGTTAGTGGTTCGTTAATTGTTTCAGCAGGAGAACTTACTTTGGGCGGTGGCTCGGGTACACTAACAATAGCGAATGCAATAACGATGGACGGCGGAAACATGACTGTTCAAGACGGAGCTTCTATAACTGGCACTGATGTCGCCGCAAACGGTCAGACATATAACACAGGAATTGCAGTGCTTAATCCAAATAGTACACTCACCATGACTGGTGGTTCTGTGTCGAGCACAGGATATGGTATTCATCTCACTGCTGGCAGTGCAAAAATCACGGGTGGCTCAATTAGTGCAACCAACACCGATAAACAATATGGTCATGCTATCTTAAATGAGGGAATGGGCTCGGTTGACATATCTGGCACGAATCCAGTGACCATAAGCGGCTCGATGTGCGGAATATCGGTGTTTAATCGCAACAACCCCGATCAGCCTTCTGGTGGGCCATTGTCTATAAACAATGTAAATGCAACTATCAGCGGAGGTGCCATGGGTATATATAGTTATTCAACAGGTATCACCATTAATGCAGGCTCAATCATAGTAACAGAATCAGTAACAGAATCAACAATTTCACAATTCGTAACAATTAATCATGCAGGTTCCGGAGATCTAATTATTAACGCAAAAGACACTGTAAATATAACCACGAGCAAAGAAAACAACACGGCTGCAAACACGGCCATGTCGTTAGGCGGTGGTGGGTCTTTAGTAATTGAAGGGTCTGCCGCTGTTAACATTGACTATAGCATGGCTGGCATCTTGATACAGGACCCTACTTCTGTTAACATAAGCAACGAGAACCTTGTTATTTCGCCAGTTTCTAATGAAATTGGAGGCCTATATGGAGCATTAAATGTTGCGGGTAGCAAAGAAACGGAAATAACAATAACGGGTGGTAAATTTGTTGCAAACACGGCTCTTTCGGGTGCGATTGGTTTAGGATATTGCAGCGCAGAAATTGGCGGAAATGTTCAAGTTGTTAATAACCTTTCCGCTGGCACCGGAATTGTGGCAAACGGAGAAAGGCTGTCAATTAATGGTTCAGTCACCATTAATGCGAAAGTCGGAATATCTAAAGTTGATGGTACACTTGATGTTGCAAATATCACCATCAAAGCCAACACTGGGATATCGGCGAACGGTGCATATTTAGTCCTTGATGGTGAAATAGACATTGATGGTTCTGTCCAGATTTCGCAACTAAGCGACGATCCAGTAATCACTATTGGTGAAAGTTTTTCAACTACGGCAATCATTCCTTTAACTATTTCATCTCCACAAGCAGGACAAATAGTTGCACATTATGAAAATGCAACAACTGCACAAAACTTTAATAGCCATTTTTCACATGACTATGGTCTATATTTAGACGATAGTAATTATTTGCATATCGGAACACTTGTCACAGCGCCAACGCAAGGCACATCTTCATTTGAATACACTGGCAGTGCTCATACTTATACACCAAGTGGTTTTGATGACACAACAATGAACATCTCGGGCAATGTCCAAACAGATGTTGGAAATTATCAGGCGACCGTCTCTTTGGATGGCGATAAGTACTTATGGAAAGACACATTAAATAGAACCAGCAAGCCATTTAAATGGTCAATCACAAAAGCCGATCTTTTGGCACCAGATGGGCTCATATGGATACCATCTGAAGATAAATCGTCAGCAACGGCAAGATGGAATGCTGTTCCAGGTGGACAGTCATACACAGTTACAGTACTTGTCAATGGTTTACCAAGCGATCTTACAAAGACTATAAATTCAACAGAAGCTAACTTCACATCAACTGAACTTAATGCGCTAGACAACGGCACATACACCTTCACAGTACAAGCAATTGGTGATTCAAATCATAATAATAGTTCTGTTTCAAGTGCGTCGGGCAATTTGTATAAACTCACATTTAATGCAAATTACTCTGGTGGAGCAACAACCACTCAGTACTATAAGTCAGGTGAGACAATTTCTGCTCCAACACTTTCACGTGCAAACTACATATTCGTTGGTTGGGCAACAACAAACACAGCAACAACACCTAATATTCCAGCCACACCATCATCTTCAACAACATATTATGCAATTTGGGATGCTATTGAATACAATGTTTACTTCTACTATGCAGATGGTACTTTGTATAATAATGGTGATTACTATCTAAATAACTTGTCAAAGAAATCAGAAGATTGGATTCAGGTTGAAGGTAAAACAGACAGTATTAAACTTAAAGAGCCAACTCCAGTAGTTTATGGCGCAGAATATGGGATTAGAGTTCCTAAGGGCTATAGTGTACTTATTGAATATATTGTAGATGGTTCTGTTGTAAATACAGAAACATTCACAGCAACTAATTCTGCAACTTCTGCAACACTTTCATATAAAGCAGATTATTTGGACGTAACATTGACTAAAATCTCTGGTAATAAACTTCTTGATCCAGAAGACATAGATTCATCAAATTTAAGTAACTTAAGAATAACACATTATTCAAATCCATTTGTTTATACAATAGGTGATGATTATTGTTTGCCAAATGTTGAAATGGCAGGTTACATATTCGATGGTTGGTATACAGAGCCAGAACTTACCAACGAAATCACAAGTTTTGGCACATCAACATTGAAAAATCTCAATTTGTATTCAAAATTCACACCAATTGAATACACACTTTACATAAATATGAGAAGAGGTGGGCAGTATGACGACGATGGCACAATTGTTAGTGGAAGTGATGACTATGCACTTGCAACTGGACACATTGGCGAAACGGTCACATTAAATATTCCAGAACGCCTGGGATATACATTTGAAAAATGGGAACAAGAACCTGGCTATAAAGGTAACATGAGTACCGACGGAACAACATTTACCTTTGGTGCTGGCGATGCAAAATATATTGCCGACTGGACTGCAAATAAGTACATTTTGACATATCAATATAATGGTGGTATGGGTTATGACAGCAATGGTTCCGAAATCAATAGCGTAACAATGAGTTACAACTCCGAATATAAGCAAATCGAAAATGCAAATTATTCTCATACAGACCTTCCAAAAGCAGTAAGAGAAGGCTATACATTTAAGGGGTGGTTCGCTGACGAAGCACTTACAAAACAAGTCAACATTGGAGATGTCTTCAATGAAAACACAGCAACATTTGTTAACATCAACGAAAATGGCACAGCGGCATACATCTACGCAAAATGGACAATTAACTCCTACACATTAACCGCAGATGCAAATGGTGGAACAATTCCTGCAACATCTGATTGGGCAGGTAGCGGAGATACTGTCACCAAGACACTTACCCATGGTCAAGAATATGGCACATTACCAGAACCAACATGGTATGCTCATACATTTGACGGCTGGTTCACTGCTCCGACAGGTGGGACACAAGTAAGTGCTTCAACAACAATAACTGGCGACACAACAATTTATGCTCAGTGGACAGCAGTTACTGTTTACAACACGGTTAAAGATAAATATTACACAGATATCAATACTGCATTAAGTGATGCAAACACAAGTGGAGATACTCTTGAATTACTTGTTGATATACCATCATTATCGCTAAATACAACAAAGACTATTACAATCAAAGTAGGAACCCGTGATGTAACAATAAATGGAAGCATACATGTAAGCACTGGTACATTGACTTTGGCAGGAAACTCAAGTGGTGCAATGCTTTATATTAATGGTACAATATCTGTGGCAGGAGGTTATGCAGGTCCAGGACAGTACGAAAATGGTTCTTTGATTATTGAAGACAATGTCAAAATGGATGCTGGTACTTCAACAGCAATTACACAGGGAAGCAGTAATAATACTGGTGGTGGAAACATTACAATAAATGGTGGTACAATTTACGGAAATACTGTTTTGCAGACCGCCACATCATCTCAAGGGAATATACAAATAAATGGTGGTGTACTTAGTGGAACTCAATATGGAATACGTGTATTAGGTTACGGTGGTTCAATTGATATAAATGGTGGAAATATTAATTCAATATATCTATTAGGTGCAAATATTAGTTTGGATGGAGATGTTCAAATAGGCTCTATTACATTTAATAATGCCGGAGGTACATATTTAACAATTGAGGACAATTTCAATCCAAGTAAAGTCATTAGTGTTTTAGCAAATATGTCCACTACGGATTTGACAGTAGCTGTTTACGGTTCAACACAACTTGCACAAAATTGGCAAGATCACTTTGTGAGTGGAACCGCTGACATGATGCTGTATCTAAGTGGGCAAACATTAAGAATTGCTTATGCAGCAGTTCAAAATACCAATACAAGCAAGATATATTTGAGTTTAACTTCTGCAATATCAGAGGCAGAAGCTGGGCAAGAGCTTGTGATTCTTAAAGATTTGACATCAACTGAAACTTACACAGTAAATAAGGACCTTACAATTCTTGCAAACAGTGCAGTCACTGTCAGTGGACAAATTGACGTAACATCAGGAACACTTACTCTTGGCGGTGGTTCAAATACACTCACAATTGCAAATGTAGTCACATTGAACGGTGGTAATTTGACTGTCGCAAACGGCACATCAATCACTGGTGGAGGCGTGGCATATCCTAATAGTCAGACATTCCATTCTGGCATAGGAGTACTTAACGCAAATAGTACACTGACTATCAAAGGTGGTACTGTATCTGGAGAAAAATATGGCATTCGTGTAAATGCAGGGTCAGCAAATATTTCTGGTGGTACTTTAAACACTACTGGTGATGAAGCTAGCACAATATTTGTTATGAACGATTCTAGTGTGACAATTTCTGGTTCAGCAAATATTACAGGGTATTATGGCGTGAATGTTCGTGGTGAATTATCAATGACAGGAGGAACTATTGACGCTGAACTCACAGGCATTCATCTTCAAAGTGCTGCTGTAGTTTCAGTTACAAATGGCACAATATCTGGCGGAGAAACTGGAATATATTGTGTAAGTTCAAAGACAAATGCAGTCAATATTTCTGGTAGCGCTAAAATAACAGGAGCAACTGGCATAAATAACACATCATCAGGAACTGTGACAATTAGTGGTGGTACAATTAATGTTGTTACCAAAGATAATAGTTCAGTCTATGGAATCTATAATAGCAATGGTGTTTTGACCATGACGGATGGAACAATCAATGTCACAGGTGAAAATTCCTATGGTATATACAACGGAAGTACTGCATATTTGTACGGAGGAAGTATTTCTGCAGAATATTGCTGTGTTGAAAATACGAACTACACTGAAATGAAATATATAGACTTGTATTCCAGTGAAGGAATCGGTATATGGAACAGTAGCAAAGAGGCTGAGTTAACTATTAATGAATTCTTTAATAGTGCAGCAGGTACAATGATAGTAAATGATTCAAATTCTACTGATGCCGTTGTCGTTGATGCAAGTGGAATATTTAAAGGTTATGGAGAAGCAATCGTAAATAATGCTAGTGGTACAATTAGTATTTCGAGTCCAGAGACGTTAGAAATTTACACAGGTGGTTATTCAACCGATTCTGTAATTTCAAATTTGAGCGATGGAATAATAAATTTAGGCAAAGGAGTCTATGTCTCAAATGGCGCTGTTTACTCGATGTCAGGTGTTTTAAATGTAGTGGACGACGCTAGAATTGATAATATTTCGATAACAGATTCTTTACTTAATATATCTGGTTCTCCAACTATAAATAGAATAGTTTACGACGTCAATTTGCCAAGTTCATCAGGAATTGTGAATAATAAGGGTATAGTCATCAATGGTGAGTTTGCTCCAACACAACCAATAAGAGTACAAATGTCTGGAAATGTACCTTTGGGAGGACAAGTAGTTTATTATCAGTCTGTTGCTAATGCATCAAATTGGGTAAATCAATTTGAATGTTATGGTGGTATTTTATACCAAGATAGTAATGTTTTAAGATGGGGCAGAGAAATAGCAGAAAAAGGACCTGTCTACAACGCTATACAAGATGTATTTTATGGTTCATTAACTGAGGCTGTTCAACAATCAAAAGAATACGATTGTTTGGTAATTTTGCAAGATTTGACCAAAGAAAGCACAGTTTCTGTTAAAAATCATTTAACAATAATGTCAAACAAGAAAGTATATGTTTACGCTAATATAATGGTTTGCGAAAACGTAGTATTGACTATAGGTGGCGGAAGTAGTGAGATGATTTTCCAAAACACACAAGGTGAGCCAATTCTAGTAACTGACTATGGTTCTTCAACAATCATTTCATCAGGAGTCACAATCGACGGTAATGAAAAAGCCCCTGCTGTAAGTATAAAGGGTGGAGAAGTTTATGCTATGGGCGATGCTACTATAACTTCACAAATTGTTGCTATTGAAAATTCAGATGGGACATTATATTTAACAGGTTCACCAACCATTAGTAACATAAGAACATATCCAGTGACACCAGATTCTCAATCTAAAGGTATTATTGTGGATGGAGCATTTAATCCTACTTCAATAATTGTATTGATAACAACAAGTTATTTCGGACAACAGCTTGTTTACTATACGTCTCCACTAGTTGCGCAAGACTGGACAAATCATTTTGTACTTGAAAGTCAAGACGCTGGAACATTGTATATGAATATTCAATATCTCAGAATTGGTTATCCAAAAAATAGCAATACACCGGTACATGATGCTTTTTATGGACAGAATTACACTAATTTGTCTCAAGCTCTAAGAAATTTAGATGACAATTCAGCATTGGTCATATGGGAAAATTTATCTGAAAATCAAGTACTTTTAGATCTTCCTCCAGACATGAATGGAACAATAATGTCTGCCGTAGATTGCACCTTAGAGGTCGAAAATATTATAATAAGCAGGGGAACATATATCCTAGGCGGAGGAGCAGGGACACTGAGTATACAAGGGAATATTATCTTGGAAAATGAAGCCAATTTAATCATACAAAGTGGTGTATTAGTTAATGGTATAATAACAAATTTAGGCGAAGGTACTATCAAAATGTATGGAGGATCTGTTAGAGGGATTTCAAATGAAGGTGGTGGTTATCTCTATATCTATGGAGGATCTGTTGGAGGGATTTCAAATGAAGGTGGTGGTTATCTCTATATCTATGGAGGCTTAATATCAGCGATTAGAAATTCACAGGGTATTGCAGAGATATATGGTGGCTCAATGAATAGTATAAGAAATGATGACTTATTAACAATATATGATGCAGAGATTACTTTGGCCGGTCAAGATGGAATTACCAATAAAGGAGTAACTGTCATCAATGGTGGAACAATTACAGGTAATGGTTTGTTTGCCGCTATCAGAAATAGTTCAGGAAGAGTTGAGTTTAACGGCGGAATAATCAATATGACATCTACCGCACAAGAATCAAATGATGAACTATTGCCAGTTGGTATAATTAATGAGTCATCTGATTCTAGATTGGTAATCAATGGTGGAACAATTACAGTAAATGCTATTCAATATGCTTGCTGTATTGAAAACCAGAGAGGGTATATTGAAATTAACAGTGGCACAATTTCGATTAATGATGGAAAAGAAAACTATGCAATAATGAACAACAAAGGAGAGTTGATTATAAACGGAGGCAATATAACAGGAAAATATTAATCTTTTTCTTCATTAAAAATCCAATAAAAAATGCAAGGATTTTACCTTGCATTTTTTTTAATTAAATTGTCAATTATTTATTTTTTTTGTGATTGTTCCAATACATACTTCATAAACTCAATTTCATCTTCGTCCAAACTGTCTTGACTAGGTGTGAAAGGTGGCTCGCCTAGGTCAATGTTTAGTGCGTTTATGCTTTCGCCCATTCTTTTTAGTGATTCAAGTTTGCCAAGAAGGTATAGCATTTCAGCTGCACCACCAGGGGTGACTGTGTGCGCAGTTACTGCTATACGTACTGGCCACATAAGTTTGCCTATTTTCATCTGCTCTTGCTCTGCATATTTTGCGAGTAGGTTATTTAGTTTATCAACTTCAAACTCTGTACTTGCAAGAAGAGGAAATATTTTGACCAAAATGTCACGTGATTGAAGTTTGTCAAGTTTATTTTTCTTGTTTTCAAAAAGTGAAGTGTCAATTTTAAAATCACCAAGAAAAGCAAAAAGTGGTTCAATATCGCTAAATTTATTTATTCTTGATTGTGCAAGTGTTGAAGCAAAGTCCCATTTGTCATAAAGTGGCTTTGGTAGATTTTTGATGTATGGCATACTTGCTTTTTTAAATGTTTCATGGTCAAGTTTTTGAATATACTGAGCATTAAACCAATCTAGTTTTTTATAGTCAAATATTGCATCACTTTTGACTATTCCGTCAACATCAAAGTGCTTGATAAGTTCATCAAGTGTAAATATTTCTTGTTCACTCTTTGGGTTCCAACCAAGAAGACTAATATAGTTGACAATGGCGTCACTAAGATATCCTTCTTCCAAAAGGTTGTTGAAACTGACTGAGCCATGGCGTTTACTGAGTTTTGACACACTTCCGTCTTCATTTCTACCCATGATTGTTGATAGGTGAATTGTCTTTGGTGGTGTCCAGCCAAACGCCTCATACAAAAGTTGATATTTTGGTGTTGATGAAATATATTCTTTTCCACGAATGACATGTGTTATGTTCATAAGGTGGTCATCAACAACATTTGCAAAATTATATGTTGGCAAGCCATCGCGTTTTAATAGGACTTGGTCGTCAAGGCTTTCATTTTCCACAGTGATTGTACCATAAACTTCGTCGTGAAAAGTTGTTGTGCCAGTTAGTGGGATTTTTTGACGAATGACATATGGCTTGCCTTCGCTTAAGTTTTTCTCAACTTCTTCTTTTGACAAATTTCTGCAATGTCTATTATATCCAAAGCCCTGGTCTTCTTTTTCGTCAGGATCGCAAAAACAATAATATGCATGACCGCTTTCAACAAGCATTTTTGCATATTTTTGATAAATTTCCTTTCTTTCGCTTTGAACATATGGGCCATAGTCTCCGCCAACATCGGGGCCTTCATCGTGCTTTAAGTGTGTTATTTTTAATGTACTATAAATAACATCTGTGGCACCTTCGACATATCTTTTTTGGTCGGTGTCTTCAATTCTTAAAATAAATTTTCCGCCATGATGTTTGGCGAACAAAAAGGCAAAAAGTGCTGTACGCAAATTGCCTATGTGCATATATCCTGTTGGACTTGGTGCAAAACGTGTTCTAACTTCCATAAAATACCTCATTTGTTAATATATATTTCAATAAGTATTTTGTCAAGGTTTTTTGGCATATGGAAGACTTTGTTTTCATATGTTATTTTGAGGCGAATGTGTTTAATTTTTTTAGTGAACTTGTTGCAGATTTTGGTATTGAAATTGACAAAGCAAACAGTTTCAATATTGTCAACATGTCCAACAAACTTGTATATATTGAAGGACAAAAAGGTGTCATTAAAATCGGTGACGACAGTATGTCAATTCGCGTCAAAGGTGGAGTGATTGTCGTTTTTGGACAAAAACTTAAACTGAAAAAAATTACTGGCACAACAGTGTGTATTGTGGGTGAAATTCACCAAATTGAGAGTGTGTAATGTATAAATTCACCATGTCACCACGAAATACCGAAAAAATTTTTAACAAACTTTCAAACAAGTTTGATATTTTTGATGTCACAAAAAGTGATGAAAGTGTAATCTTTTTTTGCAAAGATAAGGACAAAAAACAAATTCAAAAATACCTTAAATTTTATGGAGTGGTGGACTTTACTTTTAAGCCGGTGAGAAGTACGAGTTTAATTTCAAAGGTCACAAGCATTGGAATAATTTTGGGAGTTGTTGTTTCAACTATTTTGTGGATAGTTTCGAGTTTTTTTATTACAGATGTAATTTTGATGGGGGATACTACATTCACAGAACAAAATATTTACGATGTTTTGAAAAAAAACAATATTCACGACTTTACCTTTAAGTCAAGTATAGATGTTGAAAGCCTTGAAGACCAGATTGAAAGTTTGCCATACATAAGTTATGTGAGTATTATTTTTCGTGGCAATGCGCTCATAATAAATATTAAAGAACAGCTAACAAACACCGAAATTGTTGACTATGGTAATTTTGCGCCTATCATTTCGATTTATGACTGCAAGATAACAAGTATAAAACTTGTTCAAGGAACTCTTGCTGTAAAGGCGGGTGACATAGTCAGGGTGGGAGATGTACTTGTATATCCTTATGCCACTGATAGTCAGGGAAACACACGCTCTGTTCAGCCACTTGCTGATATTGTTGCCGATGTGTATATCACAAGTTCACTCACTGTTTATGACCAGAAACTTGAAAGGAAGTACACAGGCAACGTGGTAAAAAACTTTGATATATCATTTTTGGGACTTAAAATATATTCAACAAACAATGAAGTTAAATTTTCAAATTATGAGAGTAAAACTTCAACTTCTTACATTTCTGAAACACTTATTCCAATAAAGATAACATACACAATGTGCTATGAGTATAACGAAGTTGTTGAAAATACTAACTTTTTAGAAAATTTAGATTACTATGTTGACAAAACTCGTCAAACTGCCTTGCTAAATGTCAAAGAATATGACATAATAAAAAATGAAAGTCATGTTGTTCGCGACTATGACGGATATCATGTCGTTGAATACTCAGTGACTGTCAATAAAAAAATAGCATAGGTGAGTATGGTCATAAATTTTAATAATTTCAAAGATGAAAGCTTGAAACAACTAATAAACAAAGTTTTTTCGGTTGCACTCAAAAAGACGGCGACAAAAAACAACATTTCAGTCAATGTGACAATTGTATCTCAAAATGAGATAAGGCGTTTGAATAAAGAGTATAGAAATGTTGACAAAGTAACAGATGTGTTGTCTTTTCCAATGTATGAGCGTGATGAATTAAAAAGTGGCGAAATGCTTGACGAAAACATTTCAAGCGACATAGGCGACATTGTCATCTGTCGTGTGCGAGCAAAACAGCAAGCAAAAGAGTATTGCCACAGCGAGCAAAGGGAGTTTTGTTTTTTGGCTCTTCACGGACTATTGCACTTACTTGGCTATGACCATATAAAAAAATGTGATGAAGAGGTTATGTTTCCACTTCAAGATGAAATTTTAAAAGAGGCAGATATAAAAAGATGAGTTATAGTTTTGGTTATATTGCAGTTGTTGGAAAGCCAAACGCAGGCAAGAGCACTTTGGTTAATTTTTTGATAAAGAACAAAATTGCCATTGTTTCTCCAAAGGCGCAGACGACACGAAATAACATTCTTGGAATTTTGACGACAGAGAACTATCAACTTGTGTTTATCGACACCCCTGGTGTTCACAAATCAAAAAACGCACTTGACAAATTTATGAACAAAAATATTCGCAGTGCAGAAAGTGGCGCAGATGTGATTTTGTACCTTATAGACAGCACAAAAAAGTTTGATGACTTTGAAGCCGACTATCTTAAAAGTTTAGCACAAAACTGTGATGCAAAAATCATAGTTGTGCTTAATAAAATTGATATGATAAAAAAAGAAAATTTGTTGCCACTTTCACAAAAACTTTCAAATCTTGGCTTTGATGACATTTTGCCACTTAGTGCAAAGACTGGCGAAAACGCATCTACACTTGTGGACGAAATTTTGAAATACTTGCCAAAAAGTGATACAAAAAATTTTGTCTATGACGAAGATGATTATACAGACAAATCTTTAAAGTTCATGGTCAGTGAAATAATCAGAGAAAAGGCACTAAATTACTTAAATGAAGAAATACCACACGGAATTAGCGTAAATGTTACAAAATATGAGCAAAAACCGAATTTATTACTCATTGAAGCCGATATTGTTTGTGAAAAAGAAAGCCACAAGAGCATAATTATTGGCAAAAAAGGTTCAATGATTAAAAAGATAGGACAAAGTGCAAGAGTGGACATTGAAGCACTTGTATCGTGCAAGGTGATGCTTAAACTTTTTGTTAAAGTAAAAAAAGATTGGAGAGAAAATATAAATTATTTAACAGAATTTGGCTACAAAAACGAAGATATGTAAATTTTTTCTTTTCTTTTGCATATAATATTAGTATAATGATAATGAAAAACACAAAAGCAAGAGGTGTGATATGGAAAATTTCGTTTCAGACAACGCAAAAACACTTTGGGAAATATTCAAAAGCACAGGTAATGTAAACATATACCTCTTGTATCATGCCGTCCAGCACACCGATGACAAAATTTTAGATCGCTATATAGGTGAAGCAAAGATGACGAGTGAGGGAATGGAACTTTAATGGGCATAAAGGTAAAAGCAATAGTTATTGGCGCTAGCGATTACAAAGAAAAGGACAAGCGTATAACACTTTTTACGCTTGAAAAAGGGAAGATGTATGCAACGCTTAGGTCAGTCAAAGCACCAAAAGCAAAACTTAAATTTGCCAAAGAACTTTTTTGTTTTGGCGATTTTTTTATTGACACTCCGTCAATGATTGTGACTGGTGTCGATGTTGAAAAT
The DNA here is from genome assembly GCA_944384405.1 of uncultured Clostridia bacterium. Lineage (GTDB taxonomy): Bacteria > Bacillota > Clostridia > Christensenellales > UBA1242 > UBA5893. Next base: position 8,564 of record CALWTH010000038.1, on the reverse strand, counting down.
AATATGTTTGAACTGACTAAAGATATAGATAAATATTATATTGCTTGTGCCATTTTGGAAGTGGTGAACACCATTGCCCTTGAGAATGAACAAAACGCCCCACTTTTTGTTGAAACTTTGAAAGCACTTGGAAAAATTGCATATGATGACGTCAATGAAAAATATGTACTAATTAAATATCTTTTATCAGTTTTTTCTTCAATGGGATATTCTCTCGCACTTTCAAATTGTTCTGTGTGCGGTGAAAGATTAAGCGGAAAAAGATATTTGAATTTGGATTTCGGAGAAATTGTGTGCCTGGCCTGCAAAACTGGTAATTCAATAGAAATATCTGCACGTGCGGGCTCGGCAATGAAACTTTTAAACACAACAGACTATGACAAACTTTCAACACTTAAACTTTCAAAGGGAAGTGAAGACGAAGTGTTGAACATACTAAATATAAATTTTGACAGAAGATTTAATAAAAAATTAAAATTACTTTAAAAATAAGCACTATTTATTTGCTTATTTTTTTTTGTTGCTATAAAATAACTAAGTTTGAAAAAAACGTTGATAATGGAGGAAAAATGACAAAATACGTTTATCTTTTTAGTGAGGGTAATGCCTCAATGCGTAGTCTTCTTGGTGGTAAAGGTGCAAATCTTGCCGAGATGACAAATATCGGACTTCCAGTGCCACAGGGCTTTACTGTAACAACAGAAGCATGCACGAAGTATTATGAAGACGGGAGAAAACTTAACGATGAGATTGTAACACAAGTGGAACAAGGGCTTAAAAAACTTGAAGAGATGACAGGCAAAAAGTTTGGTGACAAGACCAATCCACTTCTCGTTTCTGTTCGTTCTGGAGCAAGAGCTTCAATGCCTGGAATGATGGATACAATTTTGAACCTTGGTATAAATGATGAAGTCGCTGCAGGGCTTGGCGAACTTACTTCAAATCCACGCTTTGCGTATGATAGTTACAGAAGATTTATCCAGATGTTCAGCGATGTCGTTATGGGACTAGATAAGAGTAAGTTTGAAAGAATTATTGACGACATGAAAGAAAAAAGAGGAATAAAGCTAGACATAGAGTTCACAACAGAAGACCTCAAAGAAATGGTTGAAAAGTTTAAAGACTTTTACAAACAAGAGATGAAGTCAGACTTTCCAACAGATCCACACACTCAACTTATTGAAGCAGTCAAGGCTGTGTTTAGGTCATGGGACAATCCAAGAGCAAATGCTTATCGTCGTATGAATGACATTCCATCAAGTTGGGGAACAGCAGTCAATGTTCAAAGCATGGTGTTCGGTAACATGGGCGAAACAAGCGGAACAGGTGTTGCCTTCACTCGTAACCCAGCAACAGGCGAGAAAAAACTTTTTGGTGAATACCTTATGAACGCACAGGGCGAAGATGTTGTTGCAGGAATAAGGACACCAAATCCAATTTCAACTCTTGAAACACAAAATCCAGACATATACAAACAATTTACAGAAATTTGTGAAATTTTGGAAAATCACTACAATGATATGCAAGATATGGAGTTTACAATAGAAAAAGGCAAACTCTATATGCTTCAAACAAGAAATGGTAAGCGTACAGCAAAAGCAGCACTAAAAATTGCTGTTGACCTTGTTAGCGAGGGAAGAATAAACAAAGAGCAGGCACTTTTGATGCTTGATCCAAAACAACTTGATGCACTACTTCACCCAACATTTGATGATGAAGATTTAAAGAGTGCACAAGTTATTGCACACGGACTTCCAGCATCTCCAGGCGCAGCAACAGGTAAGATTGTGTTTACCGCTGAAAGAGCAAAACAACTTAGTGCAAATAAAGAAAAAGTTGTTTTGGTTCGTCTTGAAACTTCACCAGAAGACATCGAAGGTATGGCAGTCAGCCAAGGCGTTTTGACAGCACGTGGTGGTATGACATCTCATGCAGCAGTTGTTGCTCGTGGAATGGGAGCAGCATGCGTTGCAGGTTGTGGAGAACTTTCTGTTGACGAAGAGAACAAAGTCTGCACAATAGCAGGAAAGACATATCACGAAGGCGATGAAATAGCTTTTGATGGCTCAACAGGCAATGTTTACGGCAGAAAGATTAAGACAAAACCAGCAGAAGTCACTGGTGACTTTGCAACAATAATGGAGTGGGCAGATAGCGTTCGTAGATTGAAAGTTTGCACAAACGCAGATAATCCACGTGATGCAGAAGTTGCATACAAGTTTGGTGCAGAAGGTATTGGCCTATGCAGAACAGAGCATATGTTCTTTGATGCAGATCGTATTCCAGCAGTCAGAGAGATGATTGTTTCTTCAACTGTCGAAGAAAGAGAAAAAGCACTTGCAAAACTTCTTCCTATGCAAAGAAAAGACTTTATTGGACTTTATAGAGCAATGAGAGGTAATCCAGTTACAATTAGATTTTTGGATCCACCTCTTCATGAATTTTTACCACACACAGATGATGAAATTCGTGAACTTGCAAAAGATATGGGCTTGACTTTTGAAAAACTTAAACACACAGTTGAAAGTTTGCATGAATTTAACCCAATGATGGGTCATCGTGGACTTAGACTTGCAGTCACATATCCAGAAATAGCAAGAATGCAAACACGTGCAGTCATTGAAGCAGCACTCACAGTGAAAAAAGAAGATGGCTATGACATTCATCCAGAGATAATGATTCCACTTACTTGTGAAGCAAAAGAATTTAACTATGTCCGTGACATTGTTGCAGAGACGGCGGATGAAGTTATTAAACAAAGCGGAGAAAAACTTGACTACAAAATTGGTACTATGATTGAAATACCACGTGCAGCACTCACTGCTGACGAAATTGCAAAGACAGCTCAGTTCTTCTCATTCGGAACAAACGACTTAACTCAGATGACATTTGGTTTCAGCCGTGATGATGCAGGCAAGTTCTTAAACGCTTATTATGACAAAAAACTTTTTGACAGCGATCCATTCGCTCATGTTGACGAAAAAGGTGTTGGTAAACTTGTTGATATGGCAGTAAGACTTGGGAAACAAACTCGTCCCAACATCAAACTCGGTGTTTGTGGCGAGCATGGTGGAGATCCTCAATCCATCGACTTCTTCCATAGAGTAGGACTCACATATGTATCATGCTCACCATACAGAGTGCCTATTGCAAGACTTGCGGCAGCACAAGCAGCTATTAGAAATAAATAATATTCAGACTGCCGAAAAACGGCGTGATACTTTGTTTCTGCTATGCCAGAACAGACAGTCATTTAGGTTAACTAAACTCCTGTGTGATATTAGGGGCTTTAAATATATTATAACTAAGAAATGCACTGCATTTCTTCCCTTAAGTCACGGCAAAAGTGCCAACGGAGTGCACTTTTCGTTTGGCCGTGAGAAAGTGGCAAAAACAAACATTAAGCACAACTTTGCAAAGAATTTGCATAAGTGTGCCGATTAGTGCAGTTTTTGCCCCAAGACTCGTCTCACTTGTTTTTAGGCAGTCTGAATTTTTAATAAGTTTGCCGAAAAACGTCGTGATACTTTGTTTCTGCTATGCCGTGCCACACGGTCGTTTAGGTAAATAAATTGTTGCTTGTTTTTGGGCAGTCTTCATTTTTGAAGATTTGCCAAAAAACTTCACAATACAATGTTTCTGCTTGTTTTAGGTTTTAATATTTGAATTTGATTCATAGGAGAAAATATGGAAAATTTAAGAACAATTAACACAACTCTTGCTTTGTTTATGAAAGATAACAAAATTTTGTTTGGAGAAAAGAAAAGAGGCTTTGCAAAAGGCACACTAAATGGTATAGGTGGCAAACAAGATATTGGCGAAACTATAGAACAAGCAATGGTAAGAGAATGCCAAGAAGAAATTGGTGCAACACCGTTAACTTACGAATTAATTGGCAAGATTCATTTTGATGTTTGGTATAAGGGCGAGCATGTGAATATGTATATGTACATATACACTTGCACAAAATATGCTGGTGAAATAACTGAAAGTGAAGAGATGTTACCAAACTGGTATGAATTAGACAAAATACCATATGAAAAAATGCTTGCTGATGATCTTTTGTGGGTGCCTATGGCACTAAAAGGCAAACACTTTGTTGGTGATGTTATGTTTGATAAAAATATGAATATGCTTAGCCACGATTTTAAAGAAGTTGATTCTTCGCTTGATATTTCGATGTAAATAAAAGTTAATAGTTTAGTTAAAGCCTATTGTATAAACAATATGGTTCAGCGTGTAGACACAAATAATCAGACTGCCGAAAAACAAGTGAGGCGAGGCTCGCAAAATGCCCAAAAGCAGGAGTTTAGATGCGACTAAATGACTGTTTTTGGGCGTTTTGCAGTAAACAAAGCAAGAAAAATTTTGCAAAATTTTTCGGTCACGCCGTTTTTCGACAGTCTAAGCCTATTGTATAAACAATATGGCTTTTTTATTAGCAAAATGTAACAAAATATGTTAAACTTTACCTAGGAGTGTGAAATGGAAACAGGTATATCTTTTGAAACATTTAGTTTTGCTTTTGCAGTACTGAGTTTGGTTTTTTGTATTATCTTTTGTTGTTTTAGAGCTTCAAAAGCCAGTGTGGTAACTTTGGCATTAAAAACAACTTCTTCAATTTTCTTTATTTTATGTGCAGTTTTTGCAATATACCAAACTGGTGCAAGTATGTTTGGTTTGATGATTTTAGTTGGACTTGTGTTTGGACTTATTGGCGACATAATTTTGGACATAAAAGTTATGTATCCTGAGCAAGGTAATGAATACTTTATCTTCGGCACTTGTTCATTTATGATAGGGCACTTCTTCTATTTTGCCAGTGCGTTAATCTACAATATTGATGTATTGCCAAATAATATTCTTTGGAACATATTAGCATCACTTGGAGCTGCAATAGTCGTAACGGCAATAATTTTGCTTTCATCAAAAAAGATGGGTATGGACTTCGGAAAAATGAAATGGCTTGTCGCTGCTTATAGCGTGGTGCTAACATTTATGACAGCATTTTCAATTTCAATAGCAATATTTAGCCCAATTTTTTGGATATTTGCAGTTGGTATGATTGTCTTTCTTTTGTCAGACCTTGTGCTTTCAATGCAATATTTTGGAGGCAGAGCAGAAAAAGTGTGGATATATGTAAATCACATTCTTTACTATCTCGCTCAAATTCTCCTTGCAGTATCCATTCTGTTTTTGGTAGGGTAAGATCTTATTAAAAATAGGATTAAATAAAAATAAGAACAGCGAAAGTTAAATTACGCTGTTTTTATTTTTGTCTATCTTCTTCTAAAAATAATTTCCAAAAGTTATTTTTATCTTCAATTTTTTCTTTGGGTAAAGTTTTGGCAACCTGTCTAATATCGTCAATCATTTTTTGTCTTGTATCAGTAGGTATTGATTCATATCTGTATAATACAAAGTTGCCTTGTTTTTCATAATTTAAAAGCTCAGTGTATAAATCTTGAATATCTTCTTTTTCAATAATCTCCACGTCTTTGTCTGTGCGGTAACAATGATTATGAGCACATTTTTGTTTAGGTAAGTCAACTGGCATAAAATCATTGTTTTTTAATGTGTAAATGTATCCCTTTTTTGATTTTGTCATTTTTTCAAATAAGTTAGGTAATAATTCAAAAAAACAAATTTTATCATCTTTTGTTACGAACAGGTTAGGGAAACTTCTTGCTGCATATGTCAAAGCAACTAATTTGTTTGTGGTTGCATAAACAAATCCATCTCTTGAATGGCTTTTTTCAAGTAGTTTTAAGTTTGGATTTGTGCTTCCATGGTAAAAGTACATATTATTTAATATCCTTTTTGAAAGTTTAAAATATTTCACTCTTAGACAATCTAGTTTTTATTATTATATAATAGTCGCACAAAAAATTCAACGCCAAAAGTTACTGCAAAAACTATATATAATATGGTGCACAACAAAAACTTAGATAATTTGCCTTATTTAACAAATGGCGATTTTAGTATGCAAACTCAGGTCGAAGATGATTGGACTTGTAACAAAAAAGATGAAACATTATTAAAAATTGCAAGAAACATTAAATGAGGTTTTTAATTACATAAAGGATAATTATGATAAAAGTTAAATAATTGATTGACATTTATAAATGCATATAATATGATTTAATGTAACATTTCAATTCGACCATTCGCGATGTGTTGCATAAGAATAATAATAAAGACTAGGTTCAAATCTTCTTTATGAATGGCAAAAATCTACAATAACAATTTGTTTGTGGTCATTTTTGCTATTGTAATAAAGGAGGTTTATTTTTTATAACCACATTGAGAAAAGGAGATATAAAATGAATATTGTTTTTAAACAAGCAGAAGCAAAAGATTTAGATTTAATTATGAAAACATATGAAGATGTAATAAACAGCACTTTTACAACGTGGGATGAGAATTATCCATCGAGAGAACTTGTCCAAGATGATATAGAAAAAAAGACATTGTATATTTTAAAAAGTGAAGATGATATTGTGGCAGTAAGTTATTTAGGCGAAAATGAAAATGAAAATGAGAATGAAAAATGGAAGTATAAGCTACAAAATCCTTTGGGCATAGCCCGTATATGCGTATCCCCAAAATATCAAGGTAAAGGATTTGGCAAACTCATATTGCAAAATTTAATAAGATTAGCAAAAGAGAAGAAAGCTGATGGATTGCATTTTCATGTGGCAACTTTAAACAAAGTTGCCATTAAGATGTATTTATCTTGTGGCTTTGAAAATTGTGGGCAAGGAGCATCCAATTATGGTTATGATTACTATAAATTTGAAATGAAATTTTAAAATTCAACTTTGTTAATGGATATTTGAACAAAACACAATGATCACATATGCATTAACAAATCATCAACAAAAATTTCAAAATTGAATAATAATTCTTTGATTTTTTCATTATCGTTGCTTTCATATCCTTGACCAAGTTTATAAATGAATAAGTATACATATAGTCTTTCATTAATGTATTTAAAATCAAACATTTCTGGATAAAAGTTTTGTAAATCTGACCAAACATTGTTGTAATCATCTTTTTTAATGAATTTTTGATTTTTATAACTTGTCAATTTTGCTGGATCTTCCAACATAAGTTTGATAACCATTAGTTCATAATCAATAGATGTATATAAAACTCTATCAAAATCTATAATAAATACATTTTCCCCATCATATAAGAAATTATCAAAGTGTGCATCATTATAAACAAGTCTTAATTTTTGTTCTTCAAAAATTTTATTCAAATATTGTTGTTGAAATGTTTTTAAATAAGTTACGTCGAACCCTTTCCTATCTAAAATTGAAATATTTAAGTTGAAACTTTTATTCATTTTATCTTTTAGGTTACTTATAATGTATTTACTTTCTAAAAAGGAAGGGGATTGCTTATGAATTTGTTTTAATATATTTGTTATTTTAAAAATTATATTTTGTCTTCGTCTATTATCTAGTTTGTGCCATATCTCATATAAACTTTTGGCTTTAATTTTTTCTATTATTAAATAATCAACGCCATCTATATTTCCACTTGCAATATACTTTGGCATATAATTTAATTTTATATTTTTATAAAAACTTATTTCTTTCTTTAATTTTTCTGGCTTCGTATAAGGCGCAATAATTTTTACGACATATATGTTATCTACATAGAATACGAGATTAGTATATCCTGATGTGCTTTTTGTAATTTTTTTAAAAGATATGTTTTCTTTGTCTAATATTTTTTCAATCAACTTTTCCATAAATACAATATAACACATTTTCATGTTATTACAAAATATTCCTTTCTCCTTTATTTAAAATACAAATGAATTTATTTCAAAATTCATTGTTTTTATCTATTGGAAACAAAATCATTTTTTATAAAAAAAAAGATTTTGCAGACATTGTCTTGATTTTTGTTATTTTAAAAACTTTCCTGTGTCTCATATTTCGTTTATATATATTAATTGCTTATGATAATTGATAATATATTAGCAATTAGTTGACAAAATAGAATATAATTGCTAAAATATGAGCATTATGAAAGAAATGTATGATATAAATGATTTTGTTTCTGTTCCAACAGAAAGTAAAACGACAAATGATTTAGTTGAAAGATTTAAAAAGAGAAGAAAAGAGTTAAAACTTTCCCAAAAAGACTTATCAGTTAAGTCTGGTGTTTCTTATGCAAGCATAAGAAGGTTTGAAAGTAATGGTGAAATATCTTTATCTTCTTTAATTAAACTAGCAAATGCCATTGATTGTTTAAATGATTTTGACGCATTGTTTAAAAATGCTAAAATTTTATCTTTAAAGGAGCTATAATGGAAATTCAAAATGTTAAAAAGCTAGTAGTAAAGTATAATAGCACAATCGTTGGTTATTTAGCAGAACTTGAAAACAATAAAATAGGTTTTCAATATGATGAGGAATGGGTAAAAACGGGTTTTTCCATTTCTCCATTTTCTTTGCCACTTTCAAATAAAGTATATGTAAAAGAAAAATTAACTTTTAATGGGTTGTATGGCGTTTTTCAAGATAGTTTACCAGATGGTTGGGGTG
>CALWTH010000037.1 GCA_944384405.1 uncultured Clostridia bacterium | reverse complement strand
TATATCAAACATCCAAGCGAAGTATTAAAAGTAGGCGACATTGTGCAAGTCAAAGTCCTTGGTGTAGATGTTGAGAAAAAGAGAATCTCACTCACAATGAAAGGCATTGACTAAAAATTGACTATTGACAATTTCTTGCTTTATGCTATACTATAATCGTTAGGAGTTTTTATGAATTTCAATAAAAAATTGTATAAGAAAAAAGTAAACAGATTGAACACACTTGCAAACATTTCAACATATGGTGGAGTTGCACTTGGCGCTATCACTTTGTGCGTTGGCTTTGTGCTTGGTGGTGCGGGACTTATCGGATGTATAGTCGGCTGTGCAGCATTAGTAATAGGAGGCTTAACGATAGGAGTTGTTTGCCAATCTAAAGCAGACAGTGTGTCACTCAAAGACTTTACGGAAAAAGATGTTGAAGTTTCTGATTACGAACAACAAAAAGAGAATGAACCTAAGCTTGTTGCTACACATCAAGAAGAAAAACATGATGACAAACAAAATTCAGAAGAACAAAATCTTTCACTTTAATAAGCCACATAAAAAACTCACACTTGCGTGAGTTTTTTTGTTTGTAAAAGTTGATTTATTTCAGTTAATATGAGATAATTAAAGGTATGAAAAGTTTTTTGGAACGTAGGCAAAGAGAACGCAATTTTGATGCTTTTAATGTGATAAATATAATGCTTTTTATGGGCGTTTTGGCTGCTTTTGTAATTTCGGCAGTTTTTTGTATTGTTGACCTTGCAAGTGCCACACAAACTTCTGTTATTCCACTTGTGGAGAGAATACTTGCTATTGCACTTCTATTTTTGCCACTTTATTTGCGTTTTATTTTTAAAATCCAATTTCCAAGGACAGCAACAAGTTTGTTTTATCTATTTTTATTTTTGAGTATATATCTTGGCTCATATGTTGAGTTATATGATATTTTGTGGTGGTGGGACATTTTAATTCATGCACTTGCTGGACTTCTCTTGGGATTTTTGGCTATGTTTTTGGTAAATCATCTAGCAAAAAAGGGGGCTAATTCTCCTGTTTATATTTTCTTGTTTGTTTTATGTTTTTCAATGTCACTAACTGCACTTTGGGAAATATTTGAGTTTATGATAGATGAAATTTTTAATATGGACTTGCAGCACGCCAGTGACCTTTTGGGACAAAATGCTTTGTTTGATACTATGTTTGACATAATCTCAGGTACGGTTGGTGCAATAATTTCTGCACTTTGTTGTGCACTTTTGACATATAAAGATAAAAATTTTGTTTTGCAATTTAAAGTGATAAAAATTAAAAAAGACAAAATTTCGCAAATTGAGGAATAGATATGAGAGTTTATAATGTATTACACAGAAAAAAAGAAGAGTTTGTGCCAATAGATGGCAACAAAGTTAAGATGTATGTGTGCGGAATGACAACAAATGGATTTGTTCATCTTGGTCACGCAAGACAGGCAATAACTTTTGATATGATATATAAATATTTGAAATTAAAAGGTTATGATGTCGTGTATGCATCTAATTACACAGATATTGACGATAGGTCAATTTTGCAAGCAAAAGAAATGGGAATATCTCCATTAGAACTTGCCGATGAGCGTATCAAAACCATTAACACGACATGGCAAAATTTGGGTGTAAAAGAGCCTGATTTTAGGCCAAGGGTGACCAAATGTATACCTGAGATAATTACATTTATTGAAGACTTAATAACAAAGGGCTATGCCTATGAAACAAACGATGGTGATGTCTATTTTGATGTAAAAAAATATGATGGCTATGGACGGCTTTCAAATAGAAAAATAGACGAACTTATTGATTCTGTGAGAATAGAAAATGCAGAAAATAAGCATGACAACCTTGACTTTGCACTTTGGAAGCACACAAAAGAGGAGGAGTTTGGATTCTCGTCACCATGGGGACAGGGCAGGCCAGGTTGGCATATTGAGTGTTCAACTATGATAAAGACATATCTTGGTGACCAAATAGACATACACGGCGGTGGAAAAGACTTGATTTTTCCGCACCATGAAAATGAGATAGCACAAAGTTATTGTGAAAATGGTTGTGACCTTGCAAAATATTGGCTACACAATGGACTTATTACAATAAATGGTCAAAAGATGAGCAAAAGCCTAAAGAACTTTATGCTTGTTGACGATTTGTTAAAATCATACGATAGTGAAGTCATAAGATATGCAATTCTTGTAAATCACTACACATCAACACAAGACCTTGGTGATGAGGCACTTAAACTTGCTGAAAAAAATTTGTATTATTTTTATAATGTGTTTTCATCTATTGGTGATTGTGAGAAAAATGATGATCTTGTAAACAAGTTTTATGAGAGTATGGACGATGATTTTAATAGTGCAAAAGTCATTGCAGACTTGTTCACCGAATGTTCAAAATACAAACTAAAAGACATGCGAGCAGGCGGTGCTATAAAAGGTGTTTTGCCACTCGTAAATAGCATACTTGGGCTATTTAGACATGAGCCAGTTGAATTTATAGAAAATTTAAAGCAAAAATATTTGAATATATTGGGCATATCAAAACAAGAAATTGAAGATAAAATAAGTCAAAGACATGAGGCAAAACAACAGAAAGATTATTTGCTTGCAGATAACATAAGAAATGAACTTGTTTCTCGTGGAATAATATTAAATGACACAAAGTTTGGAACAAGTTGGGATATAAAACAATTATATTAAAAGGAAAAGACATATGAAAATCGGAGTAGTTGGATTACCAAATGTTGGAAAAAGTACATTGTTTAATGCAATAACGGAGGCAGGAGCAGAGAGTGCGAACTATCCATTTTGCACAATAGAGCCAAATGTTGGCGTGGTTGATGTTAAAGATGAAAGGTTGAACGTTCTTGGAAAGATGTATAACACAAAGAAAATAACACCTGCGTCAATTGAGTTTGTTGATATTGCAGGACTTGTCAAAGGTGCAAGCAAGGGCGAAGGACTAGGCAACAAGTTTTTAAGCCATATTCGAGAAGTTGATGCTATTTGTCACGTTGTTAGATGTTTTGATGATCCAAATATCATAAATGTCAATGCGACAGTTGACCCAATACGAGATATTGAAACAATAAATCTTGAACTTATGCTTGCAGATTTGGAAACAGTGACAAAAAGATATGATAAATTGTACAAACTTGCAAGAGTTGGCGAAAAACAATCAGAAAAAGAACTTGAAATATTAACTAAAATAAAAACAGCACTTGAAAATGGTCAAAACGCTCGCACAGTTAAGGCAAATGACGAAGAAGAGCAAAAAATTATAAACTCATTTTTCTTGCTTACAACAAAACCAGTGATATATTGTGCAAATATTGGTGAAAATGATATTGGAAAGCCAAACAAGTATGTTGACGAAGTCAAAAAGTATGCAGAAAAAGAGAATGCAAAGACGATAGCACTTTGTGCAAAGATTGAAGAAGAATTGACAAAACTTGATAGCGATGAGCGTCAAATGTTTAAAGACGAACTTGGTATAAAAGAAAGTGGACTTGACCAGTTAGTTACTGCAAGTTACGATCTTTTAGGACTTATGAGTTTTTTAACTGCAGGAGAAAGCGAGTGCAGAGCATGGACAATTAAAAAGGGCACAAAAGCCCCACAGGCGGCAGGCAAAATTCACACCGACTTTGAAAGAGGATTTATTCGTGCCGAAGTCGTTAAGTATGAAGATTTGGTGGAATGTGGAAGTTACACTGCGGCAAAAGAAAAAGGCAAGGTGAGAATAGAAGGTAAAGACTATGTCGTGCAAGATGGCGATGTAATGCTGTTTAGATTTAACGTTTAGTAACAAAAAACAACTCCTTAGAATATAAAACAAAAAAGGAGTTGTTTTTTTATGGAAGAAGAAATACAACGAGAGCAAGAGCAGAGGCAAGAACAGGAGCAAGAACAGGAGCAAGAACAGGAGCAAGAACAAAGCACAACAATAACGCCAATAGAAAACAAACAAGCAAGTTATGATTTGTCAAGACTTAGTCAAGATATAAAAAGTGCAAGAATAATTGCACCCGCTTATAGTGGAAGAAATAGTGAACTTGGCGCAATACTTCAATATGCTTATTTTGCTACATGGCTTGAAAAACTTGGTTATTTGGATATATCTGAAAAAATAATGGAGATAGGTGAGACCGAGATGCACCATTTACATCTACTTGCACAAACTCTTGTAAGGCTTGGTATTGATCCAATTTATACTGCGCATCCACCACAACGTGACGCATATTTTACTACGAGGCTTATAAACTACATAAATAGTGACGCCAAAAAAATTGTTGAATGTGCACTAAAAAGTGAAAAGTGTGCCATAAGTCAATATCAAAGTATGATATCTTGTTTAACAAATCAAGAGGTAATAAACATATTAAATGACATAATTAGTGACGAGAATGAGCATATTGAAATTTTAAATGGAATATTATCGACATTAAATTAAAAAAAGATGACACCAAAAGGTGTCAATCTTTTTTACTCTGATTTACTTTCTTTCTTTTGTTGCTTTGCTTTTTGCTTTTCTGCTTTTTTCTCAGCTTTTTGTTGTTTAAGTTTAGCTTCTTTGTCTTGCTTTTCTTTTTTAACACGCTCTGCAATTATTCCACGTTGAATTGAAATCAAGTATTCAGGAAGTTTAAATGTTTCAATTTTTGCGTTAAGTGCTTCAATTTGATTTTCAAGTTTAGTATGTTTTGAAGCATATGATTTGAAGTCTTTTTCCATCGCTTTTGTAATTTCTTGCTGACCTGATGTTGTACGTTGTTTTTTAAGAACTTCTTGATGTGTTTGTTCCATATCGGTTAATTGTGCTTTAATTTCATCAATTTTGTTTTGATATTCTTTTATTTTTGCATCTCTAATTTGTTCAGCTTCACGTCTAACAACATCTCTATGAAGAGTTGTTTCTCTGTCATATTCGCTTGCTTTCTTTCTTTCCCATTTCTTAATAGTTACTTTCTTCATAAAGTAAGCACAAAGTGCAATGACAAGGGCAACGAACAATATTGCAGTAGGAATGACATACCAAATTAATCCATCTGTATCTTCATTATCGGTTGTGTTGTCATCGGTTGTGTCATCTTCATCAGTGGTTGTGTCTTGTGAAGTTAGCAACAAAACTTTATCATCGTTAGCATATTGTTTTACTGCGTTGTCATATACATTTTCATCAATTGAATCGAGTACAAAATTGTCGAAGAAAACTTGACCTAAAATATTAGCGCTTTCATTCAAAATACCAAATTGAAGTTGAACATCTGTATTTTCTGAAACGGTAACATAAATTGTATAAGTTGTCCATGAATCATTTGAAACAATATTTTCAAAATTCTTATCCATGCCAACAAGTCCAAATACTGCACCAAAAGCCAATTTGTCTTCTTCATTGACGCCGTCTTGTTCAGTGTCGCCACTAAATCTTGTGAAAACGTCAATTGAGATTTTGTAATATTTATCTGATTCAAGGGATATTGATTCCTTGCCTGTTAGGGTATATTTACCAACTGCATATTCAGAAATAAACGCTGGAATATATTGTTCGCTCGAAGTACCATTTGTACTATTTTGTATGCCATAGATATTGTTTGTAGTATCAATCATACCGCCATAAAGTGCGACACTTCCTTGTTCTGGATTTTCTCCATTTTCAAGTTTTTGCTCATACATATATGGGGTGTGTATGTCTTTTACTGTTTCGTTTGAAACAAAGCCGAAGTTTGTAAGTGAAAAGTCTAGAGTATTGTGTGATTTTTGATAATCTTCATAATTGTCATCAGTTATATTTGAATTTGTTTCAAATTTAACATTGTCAACATACAAAAATCCGACGACAGGGGATTGGCTAGTACCAAGGGCAATTCTAAGTTTCAACGATGTTGCATATGTGTCAGTGTTGACAAGAATAGAGTAGGTTGTCCACTGACTGCTTGATAAGCCTTCTTCTGCATACAAAACATTGTTGTCACTATCAAGCACATAAACACTCATAAGTGAATTATTTAAGTCTTGAGCAACGGTTTTGTAATCAAAAGACAATAACTGATAACTGTTTGCTGTTGTTGAAATACTTTGACTTGTTACTGATTGATAAGTTTCTTGATAGTTATACATCATCAAGACGTTGTTGACATCTTTGTCCACACCAAGTGTTGAAACGCTAGTTGGATTTCCAGGATTTTTTGCATTACCATATTGTGCCCTGTGTTCATCATATAAAGGTGAGTAGGTGTTGACTATACCATACATGCTTGATGAGTCATTTTCAGTAGCACTTGTCCAACTTGCAGGCTTGACAGGGTATTCAAAGTTTTTGTCAAGTGTGTCTGCTGTGTTGAATGTTCCATTTTCTACAGAAGGTGAGCCACTGAGAATACTTGGTTCAACAGATATTGCATTTGTTGTTGTGGCGTCATCAAACTGCTCATGAGAAATACTTTCGAAAGTAATGTCGTCAAAAACTATGCTTCCGCTAGCACCTTCTTCATCGTTTCCAAATCCAAGGACGAGTGAGAATGATGTCTTATATAAGTCGTGACCTTTAACGAAGATGTAATAAGGTGTATAGTCATTTGTCATTTTATTTGTTGTATTTGATGTTATTGAAACAGACTGTTCTATTGGTGTGTAAAAGTCATCGGCATACTCTTCTCCATAAAAGTTTGAAACATCAGTGCCTTCACGAAGTGTGACATATGCTGTTCCATCAAAATCATCACTTACTTTTGCCCATACAGTAATCTTATAAGTTTCGTATGGCAAAACTTCAAAAGGAGTGCTTTGATATTCAATTGTGACT
This sequence comes from uncultured Clostridia bacterium, assembly GCA_944384405.1. Lineage (GTDB taxonomy): Bacteria > Bacillota > Clostridia > Christensenellales > UBA1242 > UBA5893. The sequence goes on along the minus strand of CALWTH010000037.1, from coordinate 31,124 downwards.
GCTTTTGTTGGGGTTTTTGGATTTGAATACATAAGTAGGGCATATCTATTTTGTTCACTGAGGGAAGAGCCAATGTAATCTAGCCCTAAATTTTCCATACTTTCAGCGTTTTGAATACTTACAATTTTTGCATCGCCACCAATTGGCAAATAGTTTTCAACAGTCCAACCTGTGAAGTCGCCTTTTTCAAAATCTGCATTTTCAATCATTCCATCAAGGCTATCTCTTAAATCAATGACATTCACTCTATCCAAAGCAACATCGTCTGTGCCAACATATTGTCCTGCTTCATTATAAAAGTAATTGCCCGATAACTGTCTTGCTGTGATGTGGTCAAAAAATACGGCATTTGAACTATCAGTTGTTTTTGTGCCAAGCCAAAGTTGAATATTTATTGTTTCAGCATCAATTCCTGTTGCAATATAAAATCTATATTCAGTCCAAATGTTTGTTGAGTATGCTTCAAAACTTGTATTTTGTACATCTTCTCCTAGTCCGTCAATATAGATTGATGCACGTGCATGTGTTTGGGTGAGAGTCCAAATACTGAAACTATAATACGAATATGATTCAAGTGAAATGTCATTTGACTTGTAGCCAAGGTGATTTGTTTCATTGGTGTCAGCAGAACTTTTTGCATTAATCATAAGAATATGGTCATCAAGTTCGCTATTTGGTTGAGTATATGGCTTTTTTGGATTTTGTGAACTTTTCAAAGCATATCCTGATGCACGATTAGAAAAAGTGTCGGCGTTTACACTTATGACGCCGTTTTTTCCACTTGAAGAACCTTCTCTCGACCAACCTGTTGGGGTTGATTGCAAAGCTGTCGTTGCCGATGAGTCAAAATCTCCATTTGTGACGCTGATTTCTTTTGATGCAATTGTTTCTGCTGATGCAAAGTTTGCGTTCACAGAAGGATAAAAACATAAACAAACTGCAAGTAATAAAGAAATAATGATAATAGTTAAATAGTTAAACTTTTTGTTAGTGGTAATCATAAAACACCTTTTTTTATTTTATAAAATCAAACTTAATAAGTATATAGCATCGAAGCAATATTTGCAAATATTTTTTGATATTTGTGCAACAATATTTTTATGAAAAACAAATTTTCAAAAAAACATATATTTATACTCATTGGCTGTGGAGCACTAATTGGTATTGTGAATGGATTTTTTGGAGGGGGCGGAGGCATGCTTTGCGTTCCTATTCTTGAAAAAGTAATGAAACTTGAAAGCAAAAAGGCACACGCTACGACTCTTTGTGTAATTCTTCCACTTAGTATTGTTAGTGCAGTTATTTACATATTAAATAATAATATAGATTTTGTCAATTTATCTTGGGTAACTTTGGGCGCTGTTTTTGGTGGGGTAATGGGAGCAATATTTTTAAGTAAAATAGATAGCAAATGGCTCAGAGCAATTTTTGCGTTAATAATGCTTGCGGCAGGGATAAAAATGGTGATATAAAATGTGGTACTTATTCATCATTTTTGGATTTTTATCTGGTGTAATTGGTGCCATGGGTATGGGCGGTGGCACTCTTTTAATTCCATTATTGACCATTTTTTCAGAAGTTAGTCAAATTGTTGCGCAAGGTTATAATTTATTGGCGTTTTTACCCATGAGCGTTATTGCAATACTAATACATTTAAAAAATAAACTTATTGAGCCTAAATTTTTATGGATAATTATTCCATCTGGTATTATTTTTGCAGTTCTTGGTAGTTTTTTGGCAAATTTAATTGACGGCGAAGTATTAAAAATATTATTTGGAATTTTTTTAATAATACTTGGGTTATTTGAGTTTATTAAAATATTCAAAAAATAAACTTTTCTAGTGGACAAATTATTTATATTATGTTAAAATTAACCACGCATAGAGAAAAGGAGATATTTGATATGGTAGATCCAAAAAAATGTATAGCGTGTGGCACTTGCATAAATATGTGTCCAGTTGAAGCCATATCTTTTAAAGATGGAAAAGCTTGGATTGATCCACATAAATGTATAAAATGTGGTACTTGCGAAGCAGTTTGTCCAGTAAATGCCATAAAAATTAACAGATAAATTTATAGAGGGAAAAAATGGAAAAAGTTGCACTTATTGAACTAAATGAAGTTGATTTAAAACTTGTCATAATGAAAGTTGCACCAGGTGGATATTACCATGTTATTGAAACAATAAATGAAAACATCCGTCTTGGTCAAAATGTTGTGAAAGAAGGAATAATAACAGCAGGAAAAATAACTGAAACATTGAATATTTTAAAAATGTTTCGCAAAGTTTGTGAAAATTATAGTGTTTCAAAAGTTGTCAGCATAGCAACAAGTTTTATCAAAGATGCCAAAAATCAAAAAAGTTTTTTTGATGAAATTTATAACAATACTTCATTTACATTCACAATTTTGTCATTAGATGAAGAAGTAAAATTCATATATAGCGGAATTGTCAACTCCATAGACGTTCCAAAAGGTGTAATTGTTGATGTTGGTGCAAACAACACACATATAATTCACTATAATAGAAGAACTATTTTGAATATTACAACATTGCCTTTTGGTGCAGTAAGTATGACTGACGGCAAGGTTACGTACAATGAAATTATTGAAAAAGTCAAGGCAGAGTATAAGCCAAGCGAATCATTGGCACTAGCCGATCAGGACCTTATGTTTGTTGGCACAGGTCAAACTATGGTAAGCATAGGAAAACTTGCAAAACGTGTTGCACATTATCCACTTGACATTGATAACAATTATGTTGTTTCAACTGAGGTGTTTAACGCCGTATTCAATAAAGTAAAAGATCTTGACCTTGATCAGACAGTTAAACTTAAAGGTATAAGTGACGATAGGGCGGATTATTTGGTATCAGGAATGGCAATAGTCAAGGGAATTATTGAAAAGTTGAACATTCAAAATTTCTCGATATCATCGTGTGGGCTTGATGAAGGGCTTATTTATAGTTATGTTGTTCCTGAAACAAATGACAAGCCACTCAGTGATATGCTCGCATATAGTCTTGAAACAATAAGAACATTTTTTGATGGCGAGAACAGTAATACACAAACAGTTTACAATTTGTCACTAATTTTGTTCAAACAATTAAAAGTCATGCACAAACTTCCAAGGTCATATGTCAAACCTTTAAGAATTGCTTCATCAATGTATGATTGTGGCAAAAGAATAAATTTTGAAAATAACTCAAAGTATAGTTTTGATGTTATTGTCAATTCTAAATTAAACGGCGTTTCACACAAAGACTTGCTTTTGGCAGGCTTTGCTTGTAAATGTCAAAACCTTGACAATCTCTCATTGTCTGAATGGGTAAATTACAAGGATATTTTAACAGAAGAAGATCTTGATGCCGTTAGAAAATTAGGTGTTATAATAAATTTAGCATCAAAACTTGATAGTTCTAGAAGTGGGAATGTCACTGACATAAGTTGTGATATACTCGGCGATTCGATAATCATGAAAACAATTGTAAAAAGTGATGCAAGTTTTGATATAAGACAAGCAATGAAACTTGCGCCAGTATTCAAGAAAATATTGAAAAAGAATTTGCAAATCATATAAATTCTTACTTTGTTTACTGATTTAATATTTTAAAATTTTCGCACGTATTCTTTTTCGATAAGTTAGAAAAATCGCATATTAGTGCGATTTTCGTTTGATAGTGAGAAATTGGCAAAAACAAATGTCAAGCACCACATTTCACAAAAAATGCAAAATTGTGACGAAAGTACAGTTTTTGCCTAGAGGGAGAAATATGAAAAAAAAGATTTTTGTTTTAGCCTTAATTTTTGCATCAATTTTCACATTTGTTGGTTGTGATTTTTATGTACAAACGTCACCTTCAACTACTCAAACTTCGACGACTCCTGCAAACGTTGTACAAGAAGTTATTGATAGTGTTGTTACTATTTTTGTAGTCAACACAGAAACAAATACTCAAACGAGTATGGGTAGTGGGGTATGTATACGTGATGGAGGATACATTGTCACAAACTATCATGTTGTTTTTTCCACGCTTCAAAATCCAAATTTAGGGCTTGTTGTTTATCTAAATGGTGGGGAAGTTGCATACTCAGCACAACTTTTGTGGTCAAATTCAAACATTGATATTGCCATAATAAAGTGCGAAAAAACAGATATACCATACGTAAACGCAGTTGATAGAGTTATTGATGGAAATAACCCTTTAAGTTTACTTGAACCTGTTATTGCAATTGGTACTCCACTTGATTTTGCATATCAAAATTCCTGTACATTTGGTTATGTCAGCGGACTTGACAGGTATTCGCTTTCTGCTAGTTCAAATGGGCTTAGTCAAAATGTATATGAAAATTTGATTCAGCATACCGCATCAATTTCAAACGGTAATAGCGGTGGTGGATTATTTGATATGAATGGAAATTTGATTGGCTTAAATACTCTTGGCTCACAAACTGCCAACGATATGTATTTTGCCGTTCCAATCTATCCTGCTTTGCTTGTTATTGACGATGTTGTTAGTTGTTATGAACAAAATACACAGTATTCTCTTCCAACACTTGGTGTTAGTGTTATTGACAGCATAATGTGTGATATTTATGGCTTAGATACAATTTCACAAGATGGACTTTATGTGTCATCTGTGAGTGGTAAAGCAGAAAGTTTAATTGAAGAGGGGGACATTATTAAAAGTTTAACATTCATGGCAAGAACTTATGAGATTAATTGTAGAAATGACTTAATATATGCACTTATGCAACTTGAAAGCACAAATGTTGTGACTGTTGAATTATTGCGACAAAATTTAGATATGACTGTTGAAGTAGAGTTAGCGTAGAGAGGATAAAATGCAAACAATTTTAGGATTAGATTTTGGTAGTACAAATATATGTTTAGTAAAGCAAAATGAGGGGCTAATTTTAAAGCAGGCAAATTTAGTTTCTATAAAGCGCATAGAAGATGGCTATGTGCTTTTGTGTGTTGGTGACAAAGCATATAATCTTTTAGGGAAAAGTGCTGATAATGTTATGACTTTCAGCCCTGTTGGATTTGGTGAAATTGTAAGTCTTGAATATGCCACAATTCTTTTGAAACAATTGTTAGATAGTGTTCAAATCAAACCTGGTATATTAAATCGCGTAAGGCTCATACTTTTGACACCTGTTGGATTGTCCGAAGATGAAAAGCAAAAATATATTGAACTATGCAATTCAGTAAAAATAAAAGATGTTATAATGATACCGAGTGTAATTTCTGCCGCAATAGGCGAAAATTTGAACATAGGTGCAAATAGTGCAAAAATGGTTGTTGATATTGGTGGGGGAACAGTTGACTGCGCAGTAATCAACTTAAACAAAATCGTATGTGGTTCAACTTTGGCACTTGGTGGAAGAACACTTGATAGTTCAATAGTAGATTACGTTCAAAAAAAATATGGAGTCACAATTGGGTTAAAGACTGCGAAGCATCTAAAAGAGTCAATAGGGAGTCTTTATGAAGGTGATTCTTCACAAGAGGAAGTTTCTTGCATAGACAATAACACAAAGTTAGTCAACACAGTCACAGTATCTGCTCATGATATTTACATGGCAACAAAATTTTTCCTTGATGAGATTGTAAGAGTTATTCAAACAACACTTTTATCGCTACCAAAAGATGTTGCAGGCGATGTTGTTAGGAATGGAATAACAATAACTGGTGGATATTCCAAAATGGTAGGTCTTGAAAAGTATTTAAGAACAGAATTAAAAATCAATGTGCTCATAAGTGATGAAAGTAGTGAAGCGTGCCAAAATGGGCTCATAAAACTTGTAAATAACGCAAATATATTGGACTTGGTAATTCAAAACTAATGCACAAAAATAGAACAAAAGGGACATAATAGTACAAAATGTTCCTTTGCTTTTTTTTATATACTCATTAAACTAATTTTGAGGTAAAAATGGCAAGGAAAATTGTGTTTACGAGTGGCAAGGGTGGAGTTGGAAAAACAACTGTTTGTGCCAATCTTGGTGCAACGCTTTCAAATCTGGGCTTTAGAGTTTGCATACTTGATGTGGATATCGGCTTAAACAATCTTGATGTTGTTATGGGCATCGAGAACAAAGTTGTCTTTGATCTCATTGATGTAATTGAAAATAGATGCCGAGCAACACAGGCACTTGTGCAAGATAACAATTTCGAAAATCTTTATGTCTTGCCATCTGCTCACTCATACCGAGGGGAAGAGGTGTCAAGTAGTGACATTTTAAATGTTGTTAAAAGTTTGGAAAATGGCTTTGATTACATATTTATTGACTGTCCTGCAGGAGTAGAACAAGGCTTTAAACGTGCAGTATCTTGCGCAACTGAGGCTGTTGTTGTTGTGACTCCACATATATCAAGCATACGCGATGCTGATAAAGTACTTTCAATTTTGGCGACATATAACTTAAATCAAAAGTATTTGGTTGTGAATAGAGTTCGTGGTGACCTTATGATGAACGGAGAGATGATTGATGTTGACGAAATTATACGCTTTTTGCACATTCCTGTACTTGGCGTCATACCTGAAGATGACGACATAACAGCGCTTTCTAGTGTGGGGGCACTAGGTGGAAGAAATTCAAATAGAGCATGGATGTTACTTGCAGAAAACTTGCACAATGGTACGCAAAAAGTGTATGATTGCAAACAAAAATATCGTGGTATACTTGGCTCGCTAAGACGCAATTTAAAAAGGAAGGTTTGATATGAAAGTTACAATAGCACAAATTGGTGAAAACAGATTAAAACGCGTTCTTGTTGATGATAAAGAAAATAGTCCAGAAAAACTATGTGAAGTGTTGTCAAGTGACATAAAAAATGTATGCGATTGTTATATGGACGAACCAAAGGTCAATGTTGTCGCTGACATTACAGATGATGGAGTTGAATTTGCAGTGATGATAAAAGCCAAGAGAGTAAAGTCAATTGGTGTTCTAACTGTATAACTACAAAAATACAATATATCGTGGAAGGTTTTAAAAAGGACATACAAATCACTGATGCTACTAGGTGTTATCAGATAGTTTACACTCACAAAATTTGTGGTGAATTTTTCTGGTCAAAAGTCATAACTTTTTCTATTTTTGTTGTCTCTTTTTATAATTTAATGAATATATATAACATAATAAAAGTGGTGATAAAGTGAAGTACAAAATACATCCACTTTTTATTTTATATCTTATTTTTTTGTTGATAATAGGTCAGTTTGAAGGCGTTTTGGTGTATTGCCTTGTTGTTACTATGCACGAGATGGCGCATAGTTTTGTTGCAAAAAAACTTGGCTACAAATTGGATAAAATGCTTTTGATGCCGTATGGTGTTTGTTTGAATTATAAAACAAATTGTTTTTTGCCCAAAGATGAAATATTAATTGCAATAAGTGGTCCACTTTTAAATGTGATACTTGCGACCGCGACTATAGCACTTTGGTGGATTTTTCCAGTCACACAACTTTACACCAAAGTTTTTTGCTATGCCAACATAAGTTTGTTTGTGTTTAATTTGCTTCCTTGTTTTCCTTTGGACGGAGGTAGAGTGCTTGCAGCAATAATAACAAAAAAACGTGACAGAAAACTAGCAATAAAAATTACTGTTATGTTTAATATACTAGTTTGCTTAATATTTGTAATTTCATTTATTTTTGGCTTGTTTTTTGGGGTAATTAACACCAATATGCTCATTATTAGTATTTTCTTGTTTTTAGGAATTTTGGAGCCAAATAGGTCGACTTCATATGGCTATGTGAGTTTGTTTTCAAACAGAAAAAATGTTTACAAAAAAGGTAGTCAAATCAAGTTTACTTTAGTTTTTGCTGATGAACCTATATACAAGATAATGGCAAAGATGTCAAAATTCAAGTTTAATATTTTTTATGTTTTGCTTCAAGACAGAAGTATAAAAGTTATATCAGAGATAACACTAAACAATTTTGCTATTAAATTTGGTTCAACAGCGAAGATTGGTGATATATTTAATTAAATATGCACAAAATACACATATGAAACAAACACTCAAATATATTTATCAAACACTATTTGAAAATCTCAAATATGCCGAAACAAAACACAGCATAACAATGACCATAGCGGCGGCAGTAATAGCCTTTGCAAGTACATATTTTTCAAATAACAACTTAATAAACATTTTAGCAAGTGCAACCATCATGCTCGCACTAATTTCAATCATTTATTCATTCGTGGCACTTTTGTCAAGAGAAGTCAAACTTCCAAATAAAGATACTCATTTGGAGCAAAAAAACTTGATGAACTACAAGACAATAAAGCACTATACAGATGTTGGATATGCAAAAAAAATTAAAGAGCAGTATGACTTGCCAAAAGATTATAAAATTGACGAAATGGACATTGATTTAGCAAGACAAGTGATAACTGTTGCTAAACTTGTGAGCATCAAATTTAGTTATTTTAATTATGCTCTGTTTTTTTTGTTTTTAAGCATTGTTTGCACAATTGTTGCGGTGTGCATAAGGGGTAATTTGATATGATTGAACTATTTTCATTTTGGCTTATGAGTATTGTTGAAGATGATCCCATTCCTTATGAAATTTCAAGTATTTGTTTTTGCTACACAAAAAACGGTGACACAAAAACACTTTTTATGGGAGGTTGTGAATTTGAACCAAAGCCAAACTACCAATTTGATTATTTTCCACTTGAAGCACAATTTTTTGACTGCAATGAACTAAAAAAAATACCATTAGCACACTATGACGAAATTGTGTGCGATTTAATTGATGAGGGCTTTTCAAGTGACTACTTAAAAAGTCAGTACTATGGCAAACGCATATATTACGGCGAATATAATACCGATTTAAAATATCTATTTACAGTTTTAAATTAAAGTGTTTGTACTTTTGTAAAATTTTTGCTAAAATATTTTTTGGAGAGAATTATGGAAGTACTAAGAGAGTATTCTCAACTTGTAAATAAAACAAAGCAAATTTTAGCATATGATATTTCAGAAACACCTATGCTTGACAAGATGCCTGAGGCTGACCTTGAATATATTGCAAATCATAGTAATTTCACCGATGACAAAAAACTTGTTGGCGAACTTGGTGAACTTATATTTCAATTAAATGACTACACACCGGCAGTTGTGAACTATGTCACAATTTTTTTGTATTGCCATAGGTATAGTGAAGTGATGGAGTTTATTTCAAAACTCTATGCTGGTCACATAAATGGGGCTTCATACACAAGTCGCGCAAAAGAATACAATATTGAAGAGCGACTTTTTGATAGATTTATTGAAGTCACTCAGGTGGGGAAGATATCAGTTGAACTTTATATGCCACTTGTCCTTAGTTGTATATTTGAAGAAAAAAGCAATCTTTACATTTGGCACGATATAGCAATGGAATATATGCAAAATTATATGCGTGAGCATCAAGATGAACTTGGAAACTATGTTTTGAACAACAGCCAGTATGAACTTATGTATTTGACACTTATTTTAAGTTTTGATACACAAAGGGGCATAAACATAATTTTTAATGATATGTCACACAAAAATGTGAGTGAAGAAAACGCTGAGTATTTTTTGAAAAAGTATATCAATGACACACTTGCATATTTTGATAAGTATTTGCCACAAGATAAAGAACGCCGTTTTCATTACATAAAAGTGATATCTGCAATAAAAAACAACATTGAAGTTGAAAGTAGACTTGAAAAGATTTTTGATGAAGAAAAAGATGAGCAAATCAAAGAATTTTTATCTAAAAGGCTTGGAATAAGTGAGAAATTAACTTTTGGAACAGAGGCACATTTTACTGTGTTATCTCACAAAAAAGTATTACAACCACAGGAGCGCACCTTAGGTGTTGCCTTTATGAATTTGCCACTTAGTTTCAAAAGCGGTAAACAGGCAGATAATATTGACAAAACATATTTAATTCAAGTTTTCAAAGATGAGAAAAACTTGTTGAACCTTTCAAGTTTGAAGTCACTATATGAAGTGTTTGATGCAGAAAGTTTAAACAGTTTTGCAGAAAAACTTTTTGACAAACATAGTCAAAGTGGTGACATCCTCGCAAGCAAATGGTGCGTTAGAATGTTTTCACTATTATCAAAAGACTTGTTTGAAAGAAAAATATACGAATTTTTGTACGTGCTTTACAATTTGAATAGAAATAAAGAAGCAAGATACTTGACACTTTGCCTTTTGTATAGTCAAAAACCAAATTTCATTCAGATGTTTGACAGACTTAAAAAATTTGATAACTTTTCAAAATATTCTGATGAATATGTTGAAATTTTTGCATCACAAAATAACAAAAATGTTGAAGAAGTCAAAGACATTATTGTTCCACAGACTTTAAGTGAAGAGCAAACACAAAGTGAGATAAAAAGGTTATATCTTAACTTTGTATCTCACAAAAGGTACACGCGTGACATCTTTACAAGATTGTTTATTTACCACAAAGTGTTTAATATGTTTGCAAATCGACTTGTGTTCGGTGAATATAGGCAAGACAAATTGTATTCAATATTCTTGGTCAAAGGGCAGGAAATTGTTTATATTTATGGCGCAAGACAGGAGGGCAACGATGTGACAATAAGTTTGGTACATTCACTTGACCTTGACGACAGATTTGAAAATGTTGACTTAAAACTCAAAGATGCACTTTTTGAACAATTTCGTGAAAGCAAAATTGATGTTCGAGATTTCAATCGTGCAAGTATGTCTGTTGGTAATTTTTACGGCACAATCGTTGACGGCGAACAATTCGTTGAAAATTTACAAAAGCACGACTTCAAACCAAATATCAAAGAAGGTGAAGTTCAATTTTCTTCCATGGTATGCGAAAACAAGATGCTAAACATACTTGTTGAAGTGTCTTTTCAAAAACCAATCACCAAAATCTCGCCAGTTGCAACACTTGATTGCATAAGATTTTATAGGCTTAGCGAAGTTATGCGCGACCAACAAAAATACATCACGGTCAAATCTCAAAGTTTAAGTTTGGGTGGCGTGGAAGAAAGATATTTTGACTACATTTTGTCGCTTATAAAGAACTGATAAATTTCGACCAAAAAGGTGCTTTTTGGTCATTTTTTTTACTAGTGCTTATGTGTCTAAATTTGTTATAATATTTCTGTTTTAAGGAGAAATTATGGAAGGACGCGACATATTAAAATTTATGGCACAACAAGCGAAAAATAGGTTAAGAGGTAAAGTTACAAATAATAAATCTAACGTCAAAACTATTGAAGTACAAGACGATGAAAAACTATATTTTTTAGTAAAGAAAACTGTTGATGATAACTGCATAAATCCGCTTGCAGAACTCATCGATATAAAATATTATAAGACGCTATCAAATGAACAAAAAGAAAGATATTTTTTTAATATTGCAGACAAGTATAGAAGATTAAAAACAAGGTATGAGCATGAAAAATTAAAGCAAGTTAATTGAAAAACTTTGCAATAAGTTTTTATTATGATATACTAATCATATGGACATTTTAAAAGATCTAAATGAAGCACAAAAACAAGCACTCTTAAATTGTAAGGGTGCTGTTTTGGTAACTGCTGGTGCTGGCAGTGGAAAGACTAAACTTTTGACAAATACCATTGCTTACATAATAAAAGAGCAAGGGGTATCTCCACAAAATATATTGGCAATCACATTCACAAACAAAGCGGCGAATGAGATGAAAAACAGGATATATAATCTTGTTGGAAGCGTTAGTGGACTTTGGATATCAACTTTTCACTCAATGTGTTTAAAAATGCTAAGACAAAACATATCTAAACTTGAAGGCTATACAAACGAATTCTCTGTATATAGCGAAAGTGATAGTGATAAACTTTTAAAGCAGGTGATAAAAGATCTTTCGCTTCCACTTGAAAATGAAAAGCACTATGCAACAGTCATCAGTTATTGTCAAAACCATAATATTGATGTTTACACCTATGCCAAAAATTCAAGACGAGATGAAGATGATTCAATAAAAGTATACGAGGCGTATGAGAAAGCACTCAAAAAAAACAATGCCATGGACTTTGACCATCTTTTATCTAACGCCTATGAACTTCTTGTTACAAACGCCGATGTGCTTAGTAATTATCAGCAACGTTTTGAATATATCTTTGTTGATGAGTTTCAAGATACAAATACAATTCAATATGACATTGTCAAACTTTTGTCACAGGTCCACAAAAATGTGTTTGTTGTTGGAGATGAGGACCAATGTATTTACACATGGCGCGGTGCAAACTTTCAAAACATATTCAATTTCAAAACTGATTTTGCTCCTGTGAAAGTATTTAAACTTGAACAAAATTACAGAAGCACAAAAAACATAATCGAAAGTGCAAATAAACTAATATCCAACAACTTTGAAAGATTTGATAAAGTTCTTTGGACACAAAACGACCAGGGCAAAGAAATTGAATGTACAAAATACTATGACGAGCAAAATGAAGCAGAGTCTGTCGTGTCAAAAATTTGGGCAATGACTAATAATGGTGATTACAAACTAAGTGATATTGCAATACTTATGAGAATAAACGCGTTATCATTACCATTTGAACAAAAACTTTTGAATTACAATATTCCATATAGAATATATGGTGGTTTTAAGTTTTATGAAAGACAGGAAATAAAAAATATAATAAGTTACCTAAGAATTTTCACTAATCCAAGTGATGAAACAGCACTTCTTAGAATAATAAACTTTCCAAAGCGTGGAATTGGCGATGGCGCAATAATGAAGCTTAGGCAATATGCTAATGACAACAATATGACTTTGATTGAAGCCATGAAAGTGCTTGCAAAAGGTGTTGATGGATATTCTCAACTAACACAAAAAATCAAGCCTTTTATCACTTCTTATGAAAAACTTGACAGCATAAGATCGTCTATGTCTTTATCTGAGTTTACACAGAATGTGATTGATGAATATGGTGTAAAAAGTGCGTACTTAGAGCAAACTGATGAAAACATAGAAAAACTTATGAATATTGATGTTTTTGTCAATTCTGTTGTGGAATTTGAAAAGGCTAATGGTGATGCAACATTGTCAGAATTTCTTGAAAGTATAACGCTTGAAGCAGATATTGACTATCTAGGCGATGATACAGTAACAGTTTCAACAGTTCACTCTGTTAAAGGGCTTGAATTTAAAGTTGTTTTCATAGTCGGCGTTGAAGAGGGAATTTTTCCATTGTCACGAAGTGCCTTTAGTCAAAAAGAAACAGAGGAAGAGCGTAGACTTATGTATGTTGCAGTTACAAGAGCAAAAGAACGTCTATTTATTTCATATGTACAAAGTAGATACTTGCATGGGAAGAGGTCGTATACTTCGCCTAGTAAGTTTTTAAGTGAAATGGAAATTGATGCAAAGCCAAAACAACGCAAATTTGATTATCAGCAGTTTATAAATCGTAATGTGGACAATAATTTCACAAAGCCAATAAGTACATTATCGCAATCATCTAACTATGCAATGTCAAATCAAAATCAGCATGAGAAAAAAGATGTGTCACAGTATAAGATTGGACAAAAGGTGTCACATCCAAAGTTTGGAAAAGGTGAGATTGTTGACATTGTTGACAACGGCGTATGTGCAGATATAGTTTTTGAAAATGTTGGTAAAAAGACGCTTATATTAGAGATTGCGCCACTAGAAATTTTGTCGTGAGGTATATTATGGAAGAGATGAAACAACTAGTTGAAAAGTTAAATGACTATGCATATCGCTACTATGTTCTTGATGCGCCTGTGATTTCAGATGCAGAGTATGATAAACTTTATGATAAACTTGTTGCACTTGAAAAACAAACTGGAGTGATATTGCCAAATTCACCAACACAAAGAGTTGGTGATACTGTTCTTTCCAACTTTCAAAAAGTCACGCACGAAGTAAGGCTTTATAGTCTTGACAAATGTCAATCAAAAGAGCAACTGCTTGAATGGATGAACGATGTTTGCGAAAAAGAAAATGATGTTGATTTCACACTTGAATACAAGTTTGATGGACTTACAATAGTGTGCACATATGAAAATGGATTTTTGCAGTCATGTGCAACAAGGGGTAACGGAATTGTTGGTGAAGATGTCACGCTCCAAGTAAAGACCATAAAAAGCGTGCCACTTAAAGTGAACTTCAAGGGCAAACTTATTGTTCAAGGCGAGGGTATGATCACACTCTCAAACTTGAAAAAATTTAATCAAAAATATCCAGATGAAGCACTAAAAAATGCGCGCAATGCTGTTAGTGGTGCTATTAGAAATTTGGATCCAAAAGAAACAGCAAAACGCAATTTGGACTGGTTTTGCTACAATGTGCTTTATGCCGAGAATAAGCAATTTTCTTCGCAGATTGAAATGTTTGAATTTTTAAAGCAAAACGGCTTTTTGATTTCTCCATATAAACACTTTAAAAAAGCACAAGATATACTTGATGAGATAGATAAAGTGGACAAACAAAAAAGTTCACTAGATATTTTGATTGATGGAATGGTTGTTAAAATCAACTCTTTGAAACTTAGAGATGAGTTTGGTTACACTTCAAAATTTCCTAAGTGGGCAATGGCTTATAAGTTTGAAGCACAAGAACTTTCAACAATTTTAAAAGATGTTATTTGGCAAGTTGGCCGCACTGGAAAAGTCACACCAATTGCAATTATTGAACCAGTCAATCTCAGTGGTGCAACAATATATCGTGCTACGCTCAATAACTATATGGATATATTGCGTAAAAATATTTCAATCGGCTCTCGTGTTTTTATCAGGCGAAGCAATGAGGTTATTCCAGAAATCACAGGACTTGCCGAAAAACTTGAAGGTTCTACCGATATTAAAAAACCAGTTTTTTGTCCAAGTTGCGGAACAAAACTTGTGCATATTGGTGCACTTGATTTTTGTCCAAATACAGACGCTTGTCCAGAGCAAATTATTGATAGGATAACACATTTTGCAAGCCGTAACGCAATGGATATTGAAGGATTTAGAGATAGTACATCAAAACTTCTTTATGAAACGGAACTTGTAAAAGATGTTGGCGATTTGTATAGTTTGACAGAAAAAGACCTTTTAAAATTGCCACTTTTCAAGCAAAAAAAAGCAAGTAATTTGCTTCGTGCCATTGAAAAAAGTAAAGATGTTGAACTAAGCAATTTCATTTATGCACTTAGCATCTTAAATGTTGGAACAAAGACGGCAAAAGATATTTCAAAATACTACCGAACACTTGATGATTTAAAACAGGCAACAGAGGAAGACCTTGCAAAAATCCGTGATATAGGCGATGTTGTTGCGAAAAGTATTGTCGATTATTTCAGTAATGAAAAAAATTTGAAACTTATTGATAAGTTACTATCTGCAGGAATAAAAATCAAAAACAGTACTCAAAGCGGTAATAGTGATGGCATATTTGCCGGAAAAACTTTTGTGCTTACAGGAACGCTTGAAAGTTATACAAGAAGTGAAGCAACGGCACTCATTGAACAAAATGGTGGACAAACTTCGTCATCAGTAAGCAAAAACACAGATTATGTACTTGCAGGAAGCGAGGCTGGAAGCAAACTTATCAAGGCAAAAACGCTTGGAATTGAAGTTATGGACGAACAAACTTTCAAAAAATTGTTAAAAATATAAAAAATGTATTCACAAAAAAAATTTTTTGTGTTACAATGACAAAGATTGAACAAAATATATGACTTAAAAGAGGTGTCTAATTATGATGATTGAACCACCAATCGATGAATTGGTAAAAAAGATGGATGGAAACAAATACAAACTCTGTATCATTATGGAGAAGCGTGCAAAAGAACTTGAAAAGCGTATTCCAGCCGAAATTGAAAAAAGTGACAAAAAGGCAATTAGTATTGCTGCTGACGAAATTTATGCTGGCACAGTTGTTTCAAGTGATGACGTGAAGTAATTTAATTAAAATATTTATAATTAGCCACACAATTTTGTGTGGCTTTTTGTTTAGTTTAAAAAACACTTTATTTTGACTTATATTTGTGATATCATTATGGTATGATTGCAGAAGTTATTGTTGACATAACAAATAGCACAGTTGATAAGGTATTTGACTACATAGCACTTGAAGACACCACCATTGGCCAAAGGGTTATGGTGCCTTTTGGTAAAAGAAACATTCAAGGTTTTGTCATTGCACTAAAAGAAAAGTCAGATCTTTCAAACGATAAATTAAAAAAAATACTTTATGCTATTGACGGCTATCCAGTGATTTTAGACGAACATATAAAACTTATGCACTTTATGGTAAAAAAATATCATCTAAGATATGCCGATTGTTTAAGGTTATTCATACCATCAGAGCTTAGAACTGATGATATTAAACCACTTATAAAAACTTATGTTATGGTGTGTATTGATCCGAAGTCATACATAAACAATGTTAGAAAAAACGCAAAAAACATAATAGCACTGCTTGAATATTTGAAACTTGGCGAGAAGTACTTAAAAAGCCAATTGACATCAAAATTTTCTCAAAGTGCGGTGAATAAACTTATTGATGATAATGTACTGAAAATTGTTGAAATTGAACAAAACAGAAAGCCGTTATCATACGAAGTCACTGCAGAGAAACACAAACTCACTTTAATGCAACAACGCGCAGTTGATGCAATACTAAAAAATAATGACACATACCTTTTGTTTGGTGTCACAGGAAGCGGAAAAACTGAAGTGTATATGTCAGTGATTGAAAGTATGGTGCAAAGTGGTAAAAACGCCATAATGCTTGTGCCAGAAATTTCTTTAACACCTCAGGTACTATCTCATTTTAGGGCAAGATTTGGTGATAATGTTGCAATTTTGCACAGTGGACTGAGTGCAGGCGAACGCTTTGATGAGTGGCGAAGAGTTCTGATGGGTGAAGCAAAAATCGTCATAGGAGCGCGCTCAGCAATATTCGCTCCGGTCAAAAATGTAGGAGTTATAATCATTGATGAAGAGCATGAAACAAGTTACATAAGCGAATCAAATCCAAGATACAATACATTTGATATTGCCAAGTTCAGAAGTGCATATAACAACTGTCCGCTTGTACTTGCAAGTGCTACGCCTGACATGGAAAGTTATCAAAAGGCTTTAAATGGTGAATATAAACTTTTGAGTTTGCCAACACGTATAAACGACAAACCAATGCCAAAAATTCAAATTGTTGATATGCTTAGCGAGATTCGAAACGGCAACACTGGTATGTTTTCAAGTGCCATGCTTTATGAACTTGACAAGTGTATAAAAGAAAAACATCAAGCCATGCTTTTTATCAATCGAAGAGGATATAGTTCATTTATGCGTTGCACAAATTGTGGTTATATACCAAAGTGCAGTGATTGTGATGTCACGCTTGTCTATCACAGGCATGAAAATAAGTTAAAATGTCATTATTGTGGCAAACGGTATAAAGCACTAACTGTGTGTCCAAATTGCAAAAGTACGGCAATAAGGAATGGAGCGATAGGCACGGAGCAAGTTGTTGCAAAACTTAAAGAGATGTATCCTAATGTTCCGGTGTTTCAAATGGATAACGACACAACAAGGACAAAAAATTCATATCAAAAAATATTGTCAGCTTTTGGTAGTACAAAACCTGCAATACTTGTTGGAACGCAGATGATTGCAAAAGGTCATGACTTTTCAGATGTTACACTGGTTGGAATAATTGATGCAGACCAAAGTTTGTACCACAGTGACTATAAAAGCACAGAAAAGACTTTTGAACTTATAACGCAAATGGCAGGGCGTGCCGGACGTGATAAGGCGGAAGGAAAAGTCATTTTGCAAACTTATGCACCAAGGCACTATGCATATAGGTATATTGCAAACTATGACTATAAAAGTTTTTTTGAAAAAGAACTGAATATTCGTAAAAATACAATGTTTCCACCATTCACGACAATACTTAGACTTTTGTTTTTATCTCAAAACGAAGAAATTGTTCGCGAAACGACAAAATTGTGTTATACTGATATAAAACGACTTCAAAGCGAGTATTTGCAAGATTTTGTTTACTTGGACGCAATGAAAAGTCCAATAGGTAAAATTAAAAATAAAATTAGATATCAAATTTTAATGCGTATAAAACATGAACATGAGGATGATATTATTCAAAAACTTTATGAGATATGCGACAAATATGAAAATGCAAAAGTTAGTATTTTTGTTGAAATCAATCCTCAAAATTTAAGTTAAAGGAGTATAAAATGGCAGTAAGAGAAGTTATTCAAAAATCAGATATGTTGCTTAGAAAAACAAGCAAAGAAGTAAAAGTATTTGATGAAAAGTTGGAGCAACTAATTGACGATATGTGGGACACCATGTATACCAATGATGGTATGGGACTTGCAGCAGTCCAAGTCGGTATGCTTAAACGTGTTATAGTTATGGACGTCAACAACATGAAATTAGAACTAGTAAATCCAGTCATAATAAGTCAAAGTGGGTGTGATATAGAGGAAGAAGGTTGCCTAAGTTGTGGCAAAATTCGTGGAAAGGTTAAAAGACCTATGGTTGTTACTGTAAGCGCTCAAGATAGATACGGATACCATTTCCAAATCACAGGTGAAAAGTATTTGGCAAGATGTCTTTGTCACGAGATAGACCATTTAAACGGCATCTTGTTTATTGATAAACTTGAAAAGGAGTAAAAATGAAAGTTATATTTTTAGGAACATCAGACTTTTCTTGTATATGCCTTGACTATATTTTGCGTTCAAATCACGAAGTTGTCGCAGTTGTAACACAGCCCGACAAACCATCGGGGAGAGGGCATAAAATAATTGAACCAAAGATTAAGACATTTGCAAAACAAAACAATATTGATGTTTACCAGTTTGAAAAGATTAGACGTGACGGAGTTGATACTTTGCGTGGTATTGATGCAGATATAATGGTAACTGCGTCATATGGTCAAATTTTAAGTCAAGAGATAATTGACATTTGTCCACACAAAATAATAAATGTTCATGCTTCACTTTTGCCAAAGTACAGGGGTGCATCACCAATACAATACGCACTAATTAATGGGGAAAAAACAACAGGTGTTACAATCATGCGTACAGAGGCAGGAATTGATACAGGTGATATGCTGATTTCATCAAAAGTGGATATTGCTGACGATGACAATTATGAAACACTCACAACAAAACTTGCACATGCTGGTGGAGAACTTGTCGTTAAGGCACTTGATATGATACAAAGTAGCTTAGATAAGTGGACACCACAAGATGAAACGCAGGCAACTTTTACTAAAATGATAAAAGCCGAAGATACAATGCTTGATTTCAATATGACGGCGGATAAACTTGTAAATTTGACAAGGGCACTTTCTCCAAACTTAGGAGCAAAATTTACACTTTGTGATGTGACTTATAAAGTCTTTAAATTACAAAAAGTAGACACAAACTGTGGCGAAAAAAATGGTACAGTTATATGTGCATCACCAAAACAGGGGCTTGTTATTAAATGTCAAGATGGTGCTGTTATGGTCGAACTTATTCAAGCACCAGGTGGGAAAGTTATGCCTAGCAAGAGTTATCTAAATGGCAAAAAAATTGAATTAGGAAAAATTGCAAATGCTTAATTTACATGATTTATCTTATGAACAACTAAGCAGTCTTTTAAGTGACTTAAATCAGCCAAAGTTTAGGGTGAACCAACTTTATGATGCGCTGACTTTATATAAAGTACCAAGCGAAATAACTAACATTCCAAAGTCACTACTTGACACATTGTCCCAAAATTATGTTTTTCACCCTCTTGAAATTTATAGACAATTACAAAGTAAAGATGGCACAGTAAAGTTTTTGTACAAACTTACAGACGGTAACATTATTGAAGGTGTGCTTATGAAATATAAGTACGGCAACACACTTTGTGTATCAACACAAGTTGGTTGCAGAATGGGTTGTAAGTTTTGTGCATCTACACTTGGTGGACTTGTTAGAAATTTGACAAGTGGGGAAATACTTTCGCAAGTACTTTGTGTCAATGCACTTCTTGGTGGAACAAAAGATAAAAGGCAAATAACTAATGTTGTTTTAATGGGCAGTGGAGAGCCACTTGATAATTATGACAATGTCGTAAAATTTTTGAAATGTGTTTCAGATGAACGTGGTATCAACATAAGTCAAAGGAATATATCACTATCAACTTGTGGGCTTGTGGACAAAATGGACAAGTTAAGGGAAGAAAATTTGCAAATAACATTGACGATATCATTGCATGCTCCAAACGATGAAATAAGAAGACAAACTATGCCTATTGCGAACAGATATACTATTAAACAAATAATTGATAGTGCAAAAGCATATTTTAAAAAAACGAAAAGACGAATTGTATTTGAATACGCACTTATTGAAGGCAAAAACGATAGTTTTGAAAATGCTGATGAGCTTGCAAATTTGATGAAGGGATTTTCTAATCATGTCAATCTAATTCCTTTAAATGAGGTTAAGGAAAGGGGACTTAAGGGAACAAACAGACATCGTGCTTACGCTTTTATGGATAGACTAAAAAGTCATGGCGTCAGTGCAACAATAAGGCGTACAATGGGTGAAGACATTGAAGGTGCTTGCGGTCAACTACGAGCAAAAGTATTAAAAGAAGCACAATAAGAAGTATTATGCATTTTTGCATAATACAAAATATGGTATTGTTATGGATGGAATAGTAATAAAAAAGATATCTAATAGTTTTGATGTATACCTTTCAACAGGCGAGATTGTAAACGCAAAACCTCGTGGACTTTTAAAAGCGAAAGGGATTTTTGTTGGCGACAAAGTTCATATACTTTGTCAGTCAAATGAATTTACTATTGAAAGCGTTTATACTAGAAAAAATTTATTAATAAGACCTCCGCTTGCCAACTTGGAACAACTAATAATTGTGGTGTCGGAGGTACCAAAGCCTGATTTTTACATTGTTGATAAACTGATACTTTTTTGCTATGTTTATGATATTTCTCCTGTGCTTGTCGTCAACAAGCAAGATGTATATGAAGATATAAATGAATATGTGAAAAAAGTTTACCAGCCTATTATGGACGTTGTATTTGTTTCGGCAAAAACAAAACAAAACATTGATAAATTAAAAGGTATTTTAAAAAATAAACTTAGTGCACTTGCTGGACAGTCGGCGGTTGGGAAAAGTGCTATTATAAATTGTTTGTTTGAAAATATGAATGTAAAAGAGGGTGAACTTAGTAAAAAGATCAATAGGGGTAAAAATACTACGCGTCATTGTGAAATATTTGTTAATCACGAATTTTTGATTGCTGACACAGCAGGGTTTACTGCACTAGATGAAACTTTGCTTCCGATTCCATACTACGAACTTCCTTTATACTATAAAGATTACTTGCCATATATGTCAAAGTGTCGTTATTCTGATTGTAAGCACATAAGTGAAAGCGCCAGTGACTGCGCCGTAAAAAGTGCAGTAAAGAGTGGTAAACTTGACAAGCAAAGGTACATTAGGTACACTGAGATATATAAAACTTTGGAACAAAAGTGGGTAAAAACACATGGATAAAAAAATGATGATTGCACCTTCAACAGATCCAATAAGGTCAGTTCATGAAATTATTGAATATGCAGAAAGTATCAAACACGATGCTGACTTTTTGCATTGTGACATTATGGACGGAAAATTTGTTGAGAACAAAACATATTCATATATAGGTGTTGCGTCGATAAATGAAAAGACGCTAATTGCTCTTGATGTCCATTTGATGGTAAGTGAGCCATCAAGGGATATTGATAAATATTTGCAGGCAGGGGCAAACATTTTGACTGTTCACTATGAAGCGTACGGAAATAAGAAAAATCTTATAAAAGATTTGAAAAAAATAAGAGAAGCACATGCGCTATCAGGGCTTAGTATAAAGCCACAAACTCCAGTGAGTGAAATTTTGCCATATTTAAGTTATACTGATGTTGTTTTGGTTATGAGTGTTGAACCAGGCAAAAGCGGTCAAAAGTTTCTAGATGAAACATATCAAAAAGTGGCACAGTTAAATAAGATAAGAAGTGATTATAGCGTGAATTTTAAAATTGAAGTAGATGGTGGTGTTAATCCATCAGTAAGTGAAAGGCTTAAACAATGTGGTGCTGATATCTTGGTAAGCGGAAGTTATGTCTATTCCAGTGAAGATAAAATCGCTGCAATTTCGTCACTTAGGTGACACCATAGCAAAAACTTTGGCATATTATTATACGAGGAGAAAAGTATGAAAATATTTTGTTTCAAAGTACCAAAGTTTTTATCTAGTATTGTAAAGATAATTTTTAGAAAGTCAGTTATAAAATAATAACTTTTATTACATAAAAAATCTCACCATTTGGGTGAGAGTATAACATTAAACTATGCTTTTTTTGCTGTTTTAATGCATTTTGTGCAAGCCTTAACCGTCTTTTCTTGACCATCGACAGTTATTGTTGTTTTTTGCAAATTAACTTCATATGTTCTGTTTGATTTACGGTTGCTGTGGCTTACATTATGACCGGACATTTTTCCTTTTCCACATATTTCACAAACTCTGCTCATAATTTCCTCCGCTTCTAAATTTTACACCGCATATGTTATCATTTTTTTTTAAACAAATCAAGAGTTTTAACTCATTTTTCTAAAAAATGGTAAAAAATACTTGAAGTATTTGCAAGTTTGTTGTATATTTATTGTACGTTCGTATGCTTAAAAGGAAGCTAAACTTGGTAGAAACAAATAATTTTTATGGAAAAATAACAATTTCAGATGAGGCGATCGCATCAGTCGCTGGTTTTGCCACGCTTGATTCCTATGGGGTTGTCGACCTTGTTTCACGAAACCTTAAAGACGGCATCCGAGAGTTATTAATTAAACAACCATATTCGCGTGGAATAAAAATATCTAATGTAGAAAATAGAATATCCATCGACATATACTGTATATTAAAGTACGGTATTTCTGTCAGCGCAGTTGCAGAAAGTTTGAAAAAGACAATCAAATATAGTGTTGAA
The DNA here is from genome assembly GCA_944384405.1 of uncultured Clostridia bacterium. Classification (GTDB taxonomy): domain Bacteria; phylum Bacillota; class Clostridia; order Christensenellales; family UBA1242; genus UBA5893. The sequence continues at coordinate 8,092 of CALWTH010000037.1, read as the reverse complement.
GACTTCACAGGTATGATTGTAGACGCTGTCAATATCCATGTCGTTGGTGTCAGAGTTTAGGAGATAAAAATGCAGAAGTCCATTAATGGCGCAATTTTCAAGAAGATGATATTCGGTGGCGTTTCGCTACTCGATCAAAATAAACAGTTGGTAGATTCATTAAACGTGTTTCCAGTTCCAGATGGTGACACGGGTACAAATATGTTTTTGACAATGAAGTCGGCAGGTAACGAAGTCAATAATTGTCAAGACAATACTTTTTTAACTATTTGTGAGGCGTTTGCCAAAGGTGCACTAAGAGGTGCTAGAGGAAATTCTGGGGTTATAACATCACAAATCGTAAAAGGTATGTGCTCCGTACTTAAAAATGTTGAATCAATTACCACCAAAAATTTTGCCAAAGCAATGACTGAAGGTGCAAAAGTTGCATATAAAGCGGTCACAAAGCCAAAGGAAGGAACAATCCTTACTGTTATTAGAGTTATGAGTGAACAGGCTGTTGAAATAGCCAAAAAAGTGAGTGACCTTGAAGAATTCTTTAAACGTGTTCTTGAAAAAGGTGAAGAAACACTTCAGCAAACGCCCGAAATGCTTCCTGTCCTTAAAAAAGCAGGTGTTGTTGACTCAGGTGGTAGAGGATTAATTGTTATTTTCACTGGATTTTATAAAGCTTTAATTGGTGAAACAGATTTTTCAAATATAACATTTAGTGATGGACAACCAGTGCAAACAGCAGATGATGTCATCGCAGACATCAACAATTTAGCGGAAATTGAGTACGGCTATTGCACTGAGTACATGATTATCAATATGAACAAAAAGACAACAGAAGCTGACATCGAAAAACTTAAAGAAAAACTTATGGCAATTGGTGATTCTGTTTTGTGTATTGGTGATTTGTTACTTGTAAAAGTTCACGTTCATACCAACCAGCCAAACTTAGCACTTGGATATGCTCTTGAACTTGGTGAACTCTATAATTTGAAAATTGAGAATATGCGTGAGCAAAATCGTCAATTAAAGAAAAAAGCAGGGCAAAAACAAGAAAACTTGAAAGAACTTGGCATGGTATCAGTCGCTCCAGGAAAAGGTATAGCTGACCTTATGAAAGACCTCATGATTGATGAAATCATTCAAGGTGGTCAAACAATGAACCCAAGTGCAGCAGATATTGCACAAGCTGTTGATAAAGTTCCAGCAAAAACAGTTTTTGTCTTTCCTAACAACAAAAATATAACACTTGCATGTGAACAGGCAAAAGGACTAACTACCAAAAACTTAATTGTTATTCCAACAAAGAACATACCTGAGGGAATTTCGGCATCGTTAGCTTTTAACCCAGAAGGCACAATAGAAGAAAACACAGAAAGCATGAATAACGCTTTCAAAAATGTGAAGAGTGCATCGGTGACATACGCAGTTAGAGCAACACACGTTGACGGATTTGATTTGTCTGTCGGTGAAATAATCGGACTTGACGACAAGAGAATTTTGGCAAAAGGAGATCTTGTTGGACCAACAACAGAAGATCTCATCAGTAAGATGATTGATGAAAGTGTTGTAAGCATAACATTGTTTTATGGCGAAGATGTCAATCAACAAGATGCAGAAGCACTTCGTGACACACTGGCAAACAAATATCCTGAATGTGAGGTCACAATTATTGATGGTGGTCAGCCAGTTTACTACTATATAATTTCAATGGAATAAAAAGAAGCCCAAAACCAAATAAGGTTAGGGGCTTTTTTATTTGTAATCAAAATTAATGTTTAAAACAATAACTGCAAAACAAAGCATAGTCAAAACGAATAAATTTAAGTAAGAAATTATATTAATAAAATAGAACATTAATTGGCTACAAATTGGCTACACCTTAAAATACAATATTCAACAACTTAATACAAAATAATACAATAGTAAACAAAAAACGACAAATTTCATAAAAAACAAACTTTATATAAAAAAATTTAACTTAATAAAACAAAATATAAATTTATGTAATATTAAACAACATTAAATTACAATTTAAAACATTTTAAAACAATAATAATTAAATAACTATGTTTTAAAACAAAATACAACAATTATAATAAATTAACAATAATTTAGAAATAAAAAACATAAAATAAAACAATATAAAACAAAATAATACAAAAAAAGTAAAAATATAACATATTAAAATTTTAATAAACAATAAAACACATTTCGTAACAAAATAAAATAAAAATCAAAAATTTAATACAATTTCTTTAAAAAAACAACAATATAACACAAAATTCATAAATATACTACAATATAGACAATATTTTAAAAAAAGTGCTTGCTTACGTTAATGGTTAAATTTATGGTTATTCTTGTGTTGTTCTTGTATTGAAATTTGTATAAAAATTTTATAGATTAATTGTTTAAGATGAAAAAATTTGCTTGCAATAATTTTAATATTATGTTATTTTATATAAGTCATTCATTGGCAAATTAACACCCAGTGAACATTTTTTTGCGGTTGCCGATGCATATTTTGCAGGTTGCAAAAGGAGTTTTAAAACGCTGGGGAAGACTAAAAACAAGGAGGATAAAAAATTTTATGTCAGTTATTTCAATGAAACAACTTCTTGAAGCTGGTGTTCACTTCGGTCACCAGACAAGAAAATGGAATCCAAAAATGGCTAAATATATTTTCACAGCCAGAAACGATATCCACATTATAAACCTTGAACAAACATCTGAACTTATTGACAAAGCATATAGTTTTGTTAGAGATGTTGTTGCATCAGGGAAATCAGTGCTTTTCGTAGGCACAAAAAAGCAAGCTCAGGAGGCAATAAAAGAAGAGGCTCTTCGTTGCGGAATGTTCTATGTCAACAATCGTTGGCTTGGCGGAACACTTACAAACTTTAAAACCATTAGACAAAGAATTGAAAGATTAAACAAACTTAACCAAATGGAAAAAGTTGGCGAGTTTGACCTTTTGCCTAAAAAAGAAGTGGCTTTGTTAAAGAAAGAGAGAGAAAAACTTGAAACTAACCTTGGCGGAATTAAAGATATGCATGAAATGCCAGGAGTTATATTCGTAGTTGATTCCACAAAAGAGCACATTTGTGTAAAAGAAGCTAAAGCTCTCAATATACCACTTGTTGGACTTATTGACACAAACTGTGATCCATCAGATATTGACTATGTCATACCAGGTAATGATGACGCAATTCGTTCTGTCAAACTTATTGCAAGTGCAATTGCAGATGCTGTTATTGAAGCTCGCGAAGGTGTTTCTGCAAATAAAGAACCTCAGGAAGAAGAAGATGTTGATATAAGCGCAGTTCTTTCAGAAGTTAAACCAACCGAAGTTAAAGAAGACGATGAAGAAAAACCTAAAAAAGCAAAGGCAAAAAAGTCAAGCAAAAAAGTAGAAAAAGAAGCAAAAAAAGAACAAGTTGAACAACCAGCAGAAGAAGCAAAACAAGACGAAAAAGAAGAAAAAGGAGAATAATTATGTTCACAGCACAAGATGTTGTTAAACTTCGTGCCAGCACTGGTGCAGGTATGATGGATTGCAAAAAAGCTCTTGAAGCAAGTGATGGAGATTTTGACAAGGCTGTCATTTGGCTCAGAGAAAAAGGTATTGCTGCCGCAGCAAAAAAGGCAGACAGAATAGCTGCAGAAGGTGCAGTTGGCTCATACATTCATATGGGTGGAAAAATTGGTGTTTTGGTTGAAATAAACTGTGAAACCGATTTTGTTGCTCGTAGTGAGCAGTTTTTAACTCTTCTTAAAGACATTGCAATGCAAATTGCAGCTGCAAGTCCAAAGTATGTTCGTATTGAAGACGTTCCATCAGAAGAAGTTGAAAAAGAAAAAGAAATTCTCATTCAACAATCACTTAACGAAGGAAAGCCAGCTAATGTTGTTGAAAAAATGGTTGAAGGAAGATTGCATAAATTTTATCAAGAAGTTTGCTTGTTAGAACAAGAGTTTGTCAAAGATACTTCAAAAACAGTCAAAGAAGTCATAAATGAGGCAGTTCTTGCTATTGGCGAAAAGATAAATGTACGTAGATTTGTTCGCTATGAAATGGGTGAAGGACTTGAAAAACGTCATGATAATCTTGCTGAAGAAATTGCAAAGATGACAAACAAATAATTTTAAAGAAATCCACATTTTGTGGATTTTTTTGTGCAGTAATTTATAATTGCAATTTTTCATTTGATTTTATTAATAAATTATTGTAAAATATTTTTTAGTTTATAATTAAGGAGTATTTATGCAAGACGAAACAATGGTTAAAGACGTCATGTCAGGTTATGAAGAAGACCTAAAAAAAGCACATGAGCACCTTTTAGGCGAATATCAGGTTATTCGTGCTGGTAGAGCTAATCCTCATATTTTGGATAGGGTTATGGTTGATTATTACGGAGCAATGACTCCACTCAATCAAATGGCAAATGTGCAAGTTCAAGAAGCTCGCATATTGGCAATCAACGTGTGGGATCAATCACAATTAAAAAATGTTGAGAAGGCAATTCAACTTGCTGACCTTGGAGTTCAACCAACTGACGATGGAAAAATTATAAGACTTATTTTTCCTGCACTTACAGAAGAACGCAGAAGAGAAATTGTTAAACAGGTAAAAAAGCTTTGTGAAGAGTCAAAAGTTGCTATGCGTAGTGCTAGACGTGACTGCCTTGATATGTACAAGCAAATGAAAAAAGACAACATGCTCAGCGAAGATGAATATACTAATCTTGAAGAACAAGTTCAAAAACTTCAAGATAAGTACATTGATATGTGTGACAAATCAAGCGATGCAAAAGAAAAAGAGGTTATGGAAATTTAATGGACTACATTTTAATGCCACTTGACGAAGTTGTAAGCATATTGACACAAAAAGGTATTAAATGTCATGTGGTGTGCAACAATAATGGTACGCTTGGTGACACTAAACTTGTGACTAATGTGAAAGTGCATAATGATAGTGCAACTGTAACTTATGGCGAATTTTTGTTTAATTTAAAGGATGATAATGTACAAAAAAATTGATATGCAAAATTTGCCTGTTCACATAGGCATAATCATGGACGGAAATGGCAGATGGGCAAAAAGACGTTTGCTTCCTAGGCTTGCAGGGCACAAGGCTGGTGTCGATGCTCTAAAAAGAGTTACTGAGGCTGCACAAAAACTAGGTATAAAAGTTATTTCTTATTTTGCTTTTTCTACGGAAAATTGGAAAAGAAGTAAAAAGGAAGTTGACGGAATATTCGATTTGATTTTAAAAAATCTTAAAGAAAATTATGATAGATTTGTCAATGGCAAGACAAAAATTATGACCATGGGTGACATATCAAAACTTCCAAAAGAACTTTATGAACTTTTGCTTGATGTTACTGAAAAGACAAAAAACAATACAGATTTTATAGTAAACATTGCCTTAAACTATGGTTCAAGAAGTGAACTTGCACGTGCGTTTACAAATCTTGCAAAACAAGGCAAAACAAAAATTACTGAGGAAGATATAAAAAGTGAACTTTACACACATGATCTTCCTGATCCCGATCTCATCATTCGCACAAGTGGTGAGATGAGGTTATCTAATTTTATGTTGTTTCAAAGTGCTTACAGTGAATTGTATTTTCCAAAAATTCACTGGCCAGACTTTGACGAAAAACAATTAAAAAAAGCAATAATTGAATACCAAAGCCGTGAAAGACGATTTGGTAATGTTAAACAGGAGAAAAATCAATGAAACAAAGAGTTATCACTGGGGCAACACTAGTTGCAGTGTTAATACTTGTCCTTCTTGCAAGGCAACTTTCAACATACATCTTTGATGCTTTCATGCTTTTGGTTGTGATGTATGCTTGCTTTGAGACAAGCAGTCTATTTTCAAAAATGGGCGTTTACAACAATAAATATTTTGCAGTAGCATATCCACTTTTCGCATATGGATTGTATATTTTGTGTTTAAATCTTGATATGCGCTGGTATATGTTAATACTTTTAGAACTTGCACTAATTATTGTGTTTGTTATGGCACAATGGTTTTTATCTCTATTTATGTACAAGTCAACAAAAAATGAGATTGCAACAAGAAATCTTAAACTTAGAGTTGAGTCTTTTTCGATATACAAAGCTATTCAAACTATGTATATTTATTTGTATCCTGCTCTTTTGATGCTTTTCTTTGTGCTAATAAATGACATTTCGATTATGTCGAATTATTTTACATCTCACAATGATAATGCACTATTTTTAATAAGTACTTTTGGGCTTATTTTGACTTTTGCTATACCTGTTTTCACTGACACGTTCGCATATCTCACAGGTTCACTATTTAAAGGTAAAAAATTATGTCCAAAAATCAGTCCCAACAAGACGATTTCAGGTGCTATTGGTGGAGTACTTTGGGGAGCAATCGCAGCTGTTGTTATGTACCTGATTTTTAATGCTTTTGATATGTACAATGAAATTTTTGTGCAAATAGGTTTTCAGTTTTGGCACTTTATTATTGTTGGTCTTGTTGTCTCTGTTGTATGCGAACTTGGCGACTTGTTTGAAAGTTATTTAAAGAGAAAAGCCAATGTCAAAGATTCAGGTGACATTTTGCCAGGTCATGGTGGAGTTTTGGATAGAATGGACAGTCATATTGTCTGTGCTCCGCTTATATTTATATTTTTAGTGATATTGTTATAAGGAGTAAAAATGGCTATATTTACCACAATAGGTTATGTTATACTTGCGATATGTGTACTACTTGTTATGGTGCTCATACATGAATTTGGTCACTACTGCATTGGTAGGTGGCTTGGATTTAAGATAACTGAATTTTCTATTGGCTTTGGAAAAGCGATATTTAGTAAGGTGAATAAGCGTGGAGAAAAAATTTCTTTGCGTATTTTTCCGCTTGGTGGATATTGTGCTTTTGCTGGTGAAGGTGATGACGATGAACCAGAAAACGACAAAAAGCTAAACGATAAAGAAGAGAAAAATGATGAAACTGTGTCGTTGACAGAAAGCGACAAAACTGACAACAAAACAGACAATATTACAAAAGAAGAAAAAATAGACGACAAAAAAGAAAAAAATATAACAAAAAATGAACAAACAACTGAGATAATTCAGCAAATAAACGATATAACTGACGGCAAAGAACAACAAGTAAAAAAAGTTGACAACAGTGGAGATTTTATCAACCAAAAGCCATGGAAAAGATTGCTTGTCTATATGGCAGGTGTAACTTTCAATTTTTTAAGTGCAATCATATTTTCTTTTATTTTACTAATTTCTTATGGTTATGACATTCCAAGGGTTGCATCTTTGGATACAAATTATTCAAATCTTTATGGACAACTTCAAGAAGGCGATATTATTTGGGGAGTGAATGGAACAAGAATAAGTTTCGCATTTTCTGGCACTTTATCGCAACTTTTAACAAAGGCTGGCCCCGACACTGATATCACGCTAGACATTGAAAGAAATAATGAAAGAATGGAAGTTGTAATTAGACTTTCAGAAGAAACAGTGACTAACGAACAAGGGGAAGAAGAAAAAAGGCTTGTAACTGGTTTCTCAACAGAAGCATATGTTCACAACTTTTGGGAGGCGCTTGGTAGAAGCTTTGAACTGGCATTTGGCTTTGCTTGGGTTATGCTTAAAGGTTTTTGGCAAATCATCACAGGGCAAATTGCATTCTCAGAACTAGGCGGTTCTATTTCAACAATAGGTATGATGGCTGGAATTATGCAATCAAGTTTTGCAAACTTCCTTATTCTATTGCCATTACTAGCGTCGAACTTGGCGGTTTTCAATTTCTTGCCAATTCCAGCACTAGATGGAGGGCATGCGGTGTTTACACTCCTGGAATGGATTTTTAGAAAACCTGTAGTTAGTCGAAAGGTGGAAAACTACATTCACTTCTATGGGCTGATAATCTTGCTACTATTTGTAGTCGTAGTAGATATTGTGCATATAGCAGTTGTGGGGCTGTGATGGAGATACTTGATAGGATAAACACCGAATTTGGTGGGAAATATAATTTTCTTAGGGTGCAAAGTGTGACTTATAGCACCCATTCTTTTTCTGCACAAATAATATTTTTATA